>NZ_JBHXTQ010000031.1:0-82468 GCF_042677305.1 Kitasatospora sp. NPDC127121
TCCCGTACCCGGGCGGCGTACTCCTGCGGGGTCGGGGCGAGGGCCCGCAGCACGTCGAGGAAGAAGCGCTGGTCGGCCGGCTTGCCGCCGCGCAGCAGCCGGGCCAGGCAGCGGTCGATCAGGTCGGCCCGGTCGAGGTCGCCGGCGGCGGCGAGTTCGGCGATCGCCTCCGTAAAGGCGTCCCCGGGGCGGGGGCTGAACCGCAAGGACACCGCGCCACCGATGTCGGCGAGTTCGAACACCCGGGGCAGCAGCAGCGGGGTGAACGCGTCGGCCCGCAGCAGCTCGACCAGGGTGGGCCGTGCGCCGCTGCCCCGGCGCTGGCGTTCCATCCACTCGCGGACGAAGGGCTCGCTCTGCGGCACCGCGCAGCCGGTGCGGCGCACCACGGCCTCGATCACCGGGTACAGCGCCCAGCCCCAGCTCGGCGCCGGCCGGGCGGCGAGCCGGGCGGCCACCTCGATCTGCCACTCCACCGGCTGCGCCGCGACGAGTTGGCCCACCGCCGGGTGGCGGGCCCAGCCGAGCGAGGTGAAGTCGCGGGCGCCGAGCCAGGTGGCGGCCCCGGCCGGGCCGGGGTGGCAGCCGGCGCCGGCCAGCAGCAGGGCGCCCCTGGTGGCGAGCGCCTCCTTCGACCACTCGTCGCGCAGTTCCTTGCGCAGCGCCTTCAACGCGAGCAGGCAGTCCCGGCGCTGCGTCTGGTCCAGCGCGGCGACCAGCGCCGGTATCTGCGGCATCCGCCCGCCCCGGACGGCGGCGAGCAGGTCCTCGACCGCCGCCTCGCCCCGCACCGCTTCCGGTATCGGCGCCACCGCCGTCGCGCCCCGCACCGCTTCCGACCCCCCTACCGCCGCGCTCATGCCTGGACCCCCTTATCCGTCGTCGGAACCGCCGGAACCTGTTCCCCGGCCGCCCGTTGGGCCGCCTCCCGCACCATCGCGACCGCCAGCGCGTGCTTGCACGGACCGCGCCCGCCACGGTACTTGGCCCACCAGAGGCAGGTGCAGCCGAGGCGCCCCGCCTCGTCCGTACGCACCCGCTGGATGTGGTCGTCCACCGTGACGACGGCCGTCGTGCCGCCCGGCTCCAGCCGCACCGCGCCCGCCGCGACCAGGGCCTGGGCGGCACGCAGCCGCGGGTTGGCGGCCTCGGCCCGCCCGGCGTCGTACGGGAGCTGGCGGTGGAAGTAGGCGGCCTCGGCGGTGTCGTAGCCGATCTGCCCGGCGGTGCCGAGCCGGGTGAGCGCGGCGCGGACCCGCTCGTGGCTGAGCCCGGACTGCTCGGCGAGGTCGGCGACCTCGATCCGCGGCTCCCAGGCGAGCAGCACCGCGACGAGGTCGGCGTCCTGCTCGGCGGTGCCGGTGGCGAGCGCGCCGAGCACTCCGCCCTCGCCGGAGAAGCCCCTGGAGGCGTCGGGCGAGAGGGTCAGGGTGAGCCGCATGCCGGGCAGGACCACTTCCCACGCCGAGGCGGCCGGGCCGGTGGCGGCGACCGGGCCGTACACCCGCAGGGCGAGCGCGTGCCGCAGCACCCGCTGGAGCGCCACCAGCCGGTCGGGCCCGGGCAGGCAGACGGCGCCGGGCACCGGCCGGGTGGTGGGCCGCAGCGTCCGCCCGGCCGGGACGACCCAGGCGGTGCTGGAGCGGCCGCCGCGCGGCAGCGAGCGCAGGAAGCGGACCGCCTCGGCGGCGGGCAGTTCGGCGCGCAGGTCGAAGCCGGCGGCGACGACCTGGGTCTCGGCGAAGCCACGCAGCCAGCGCTGCGGCAGCGGCACCTTCTTCTCGACCAGCGGCCCGTCGAAGCTGGTGACCTCCAGCGCGTCCGGCCCGACCGCGAGGTGCAGCGGGTCGCTCGGGCCGATCCTGGTCAGGGCCTCCCGCAGCGGGTTGTTGACGTCCACGTTGGTGGTGCCGTGGCCGATCTCGTCGCCGTCGAGGCCGGCCTGGAGCACGTCGAGCCGGGCGTAGACGCCGCAGCAGCCGGAGAACGACTCGAAGCGCAGCCGGTCCCCGTTGGCGGTGACCACCGGGTCGAGCGAGGAGCGCAGCTGCGGCTGGTAGTACCGCGCGGCGGCGACGTCCGCGACGGCGAGCAGCGCGGCGGCGGCCGGCGCCGGGTCGGCCAGGAAGCCCGCGAAGAAGCGCGGGTTGGCCGTTTCCCCGAGCGGGGTGGCGCCGCCGGAGGTGGCCAGGTCGAGGTGCCGGCCGTCGGCGCCGTCGAGGACGGCGGACGGGCGCAGATAGGCGTACGCGTGTGCGGATTGCGTCATGTCGAACACGCTAGGTGAGGGCACTGACAATCCGTCGGGCCGCGACCGCACTGGAACAGGTTCTACCGGGCGCCGGAGCCCCGGGGCGTTACCCAGGTCACACCGCGGCGCGGCGGGATTCTGCCACTATGGGCCCGTGACCGACCTGACAGAACAGGAAATCCGGGCTGACCGCCCGGCCGGCTCGTTCGCCGGACTGCTTGAGCTGGAACGACTGGACGAGAACACGTTCCGGGGCCGCTGCCACGCCGGGGCGCCGATGCGCGCGTTCGGCGGGCAGGTCGCCGCGCAGGCGCTCACCGCCGCCGGCCGCACCTGCGAGGGCCCGCGCGCGGTGCACTCGCTGCACGGCTACTTCCTGCTGCCCGGCGACCCGTCCCAGCCGATCCACTACGAGGTCGAACGGGTCCGCGAGGGCGTCTCCTACACCACCCGCCGGGTGACGGCGGTGCAGAACCAGAACGCGATCTTCACCCTCTCCGCCTCCTTCAAGCGCCCCGAGACCGCCACCGACCGCCACCGCACGATGCCGCCGCTGCCCGGGCCCGAGACCCTGCCGGACGCCTTCTCGCTCTGGGATCCGGCCCTGCGCGCGGCGATCACCGGCACCGGCGGCTTCCGCGACCTCGAACTGCGCTTCGTCCCGCCGGACGCGCCGGGCGTGCCGGCGTCCGTGCCGGGGATGCCGCAGCAGTTCGTCTGGCTCCGCATCGCCTCCCCGCTGCCCGAGGGCGACCCGCTCCTGCACGTCTGCGCGCTCACCTACCTGTCCGACCTCACGCTGGCCTCCACCGCCGGCCTGCACGAGCAGCCGAACTTCTTCCAGCGCACCGAGCCGCCCCGGCTGCTGATCGCCTCGCTCGACCACGCGATGTGGTTCCACCGCCCGTTCCGGGCCGACGAGTGGCTGCTGTTCGCCCAGCGCAGCCCGTCCTCCTCGGACGGCCGGGGGCTGTCGCTCGGCGAGTTCTACGACCGGGACGGGCGGCTGGTCGCCTCCGCCGTGCAGGAGTCGCTGATCCGCCGACTGCGCTGATCCACCGACTGCGCCGACCCGGGACAGAACGGGACGGCGCGGGACGGCGCGGGACGGGCCCGGCGACGGTGACCGCACGGCGAACGCAAGGGGGCCGGTCGGCGTCATACTCCTGAGCGGCCCCGGCCCGTATCATGGTGCGGGTGACCAAGGTTGACCTGTCACCACGGCCGGTGGAGGCGATGTCTCCGCGTCAGCTCGAACGCCGCGGAAGCCTGATCGCGACCGCGCTCGCCCTGGTGAACGAGATCGGCGTCGAACGGCTGCAGATGAAACAGGTCTGCGAGCGGTCCGGAGTCGCCCTGGGGACGGCGTACCGCTACTTCTCCTCCAAGGACCATCTCCTGGCGGCGGCGATCGCCGAGTGGCACCGCCTGCTGCTGGCCGACCTGGTGGCGGAACTGCGCGGTCCGCGCGCCGGACTGGGGGCCACCGACCGGGCGGTCCGCTTCGTCCGCGGCGGGATGCGGGCCTACCAGCGCCAGCCCGAGCTGGCCCGGCTGCGCGTGTCCGTCGCCGCCTCCACCGATCCGTTCGCCAGCGAGACCCTGCAGGGCATGGCCCGGGCCGACAGCACCGCCCTCCAGGCGGTGACGACCGAGGTGCCGGCCGCCGCCAGCGACCTGGTCCGGCACATCGTCGCCCACGCCTGGCAGGGCGAGCTGACCGCCTGGGTGACCGGCCGCACCACCCTCGGCGATGCCCGACGGCGGCTGGAGGACGTGGTGCGGCTGGTGCTGAACCCGTACGAGACGCCGTACCCGGCGCCGTACGAGGTCCCGTCCGGCACCCACCGGCCCTGACCCCGTCCGACGCGACAGCCGGCCCAACTCCCCGGCGCCGGACGGCTTCCGCCCGTGGTTCCGGCTCGCCGCGCACGCCCCGGCCCATGAGCACCCGGCCTGACGGGACGTAAGTCCCCACCCGCCGCCTCCCCGGCGCGCCCTCCCGCCCCTCGCGGCACGAACTGGACATAGTGCGACATGCAGCTTTAATCCGCCGATGTCGCCGAAGCCCACGTCCGCCCCCGAGGTAGGAGAGTCCACCCGATGAGCAGCCAGCCGCCGCAGCCCGACCAACGCGCGGAGGAGCCCGACGAACCCGCCGCGACCCTGCCCGCCGACCGGGCGGTGTTCGGGATCAGCGCCGCCCTGGTGCTGGCCGTGGTCGCCTGGGGCGTGTTCGCCGAGGACTCGCTCGGCCGGACCTCCAGCAGCGCGCTCGGCTGGGTCCTGCACAACTTCGGCTGGCTGTTCGTGGTGGCCGCCGACGTCTTCCTCGTCCTCACCGTGCTGCTCGCCTTCAGCCGCTTCGGTCGCATCCGGCTCGGCCGCGACGACGACGAACCCGAGTTCTCCACCCTCGCCTGGGTCGCCATGATGTTCAGCGCCGGCATGGGCATCGGCCTGATGTTCTACGGCGTCGGCGAGCCGCTCCAACTGTTCGCCACCCCGCAACCCGGCTCCGGCCTGGAACCGCAGAGCGCGGCCGCCGCCCAGCAGGCCCTGGAGTTCTCGCTGTTCCACTGGACCCTGCACCCGTGGGCGATCTACGCCGTCGGCGGCCTCGCCCTCGCCTACACCACCTTCCGCAAGGGCCGCGGCAACCGCATCTCCGCCGCCTTCGTCCCGCTCATCGGCCAGCGCGGCGCCGACGGCTGGCCCGGGCGCGCGATCGACCTGCTGGCCGTCTTCGCCACCGTCTTCGGCTCCGCCACCAGCCTGGGCCTCGGCGCGCTCCAGGTCGCCGACGGCCTCGGCTACATCACCTCCGTGCGCAACACCCAGAACGCCCAGCTGATCATCATCGGCTCGCTGACCGCCGCCTTCGTGCTCTCCGCCTTCTCCGGCGTCCACAAGGGCGTCAAGTGGCTCTCCACCGCGAACGTCGTCCTGGCCTCGCTGATCATGCTCTTCGTCTTCGTGTTCGGCCCGACGGTGTTCACGCTGGACGCGATCCCCTCCACCGTCGGCGGCTACCTCTCCGACCTGCTCGGCATGTCCACCCAGACCGGGGCCTTCACCGACGAGAGCTGGCTCGGCTCCTGGACGATCTTCTACTGGGCCTGGTGGCTCTCCTGGGCCCCCTTCGTCGGCACCTTCATCGCCCGCATCTCCCGCGGCCGCACCATCCGGCAGTTCCTGATCGGCGTCCTGCTGGTCCCCAGCGGGGCCACCGTGATCTGGTTCTGCGTGATGGGCGGCACCGCGATCCGGCTGGTCTCCACCGGCGCGGCCGACCTGGTCGCGACCATCCCGAAGGGCGCGGAGGCCTCGCTGTTCGAGATGCTGCGCGCGCTGCCGCTCGGCTCCGCCACCAGCGTCGTCGCCGTGCTGCTGGTGATGACCTTCTTCATCACCAGCGCCGACTCCGCCTCCCTCGTCCTCGGCTCGCTCTCCAGCCGCGGCTCGCTGCACCCGCGCACCTGGCTCGTGGTCGTCTGGGGCGTGCTGATGGGCGGGGTCGCCGCCGCCCTGCTGCTGGCCGGCGGGCTCACCGCGCTGCAGAACGCGACGATCCTGGTCGCGCTGCCCTTCGTGGTCGTGATGCTGCTGCTCTGCGTGTCCCTGGTGAAGGAGCTCCGCGAGGACCCGGCCGCCGGCCCGTCCCGCCTGCACCCCGTGCACGGCCTGCGCGACGCCGTCCGGGTCGCCGTCGGCGAGGCCCTCGCCGAACGCACACCACGCCGCTGACCAGCGCGTACGCCCCACCCGTGCAGGTGGGGCGTACGCGGCCAACCGACGCCCAACCCCCGCCCGGACTTCACCCGCGCGTACCGACCGTTCACACCACCCTGGGACCCTCCCTGTCATGAACGCCAGCCCTCAGGCGCCCTACCAGGAACCGCGCTTCCCGCTCCCCCGGCGCCACCGCCGACTCCTCGCCGCCACCGCCGTCCTCGCCTCCATCGCCCTCGGCACCTTCGGCGTCGGCGCCACCGTCGAGACCGTCCAGCACGACACCATCGCCGCCACCACGGCCACCGCGAGGAAGTGACCCGCGAGAAAGCGACCGGCGAGAAGGAAACCGACAGGCCGTCCGATCCACCCCCTCAGCACCGCCGTCCGCCCCCGGACGCGGTGCTTCCGCCTTTCCGGCGACGGCGGAGCGGGGCAGCGGAGCGGAGCGCGACGGCGCAGCGGCGGACCGGCCTCAGGCGCGCCGCTGCTCCCGGGCCCCGGCCGGCGCGGGGCGGGAGTGGCGGCCGGTGCCGGGGACGGGGTGGAGGTCCGGGGCGGGGGCGTAGCGGGCGGCGGGCGGGCGCAGGAGCCAGCCCGGGGGGCGGCTGCCGCGGGGGGTGGGGGTGATCAGGCCGAGGTTGTGGAGCAGGTCGAGGGCGTCGCGGCGCAGCGCGGTGCGGTCGGCGAGGTAGTCGCGGCGCCAGCGGGCCGGGAGGCCGTACTCGTCGGCGATGTCGCCGAGGAGGCCGTCTATCAGCGCGTCGGGGATCGGGACGTCGCCGCCGGTGGTGGTCTCGCCGGGCAGCGGGCGGACTTCCTCGACCAGGCGTTCGAGCAGCAGCAGGGCGGCCTGCGGCAGGGGGCCGGCGCCGGGGAAGACGAGGTCGGTGAGCTCGTCGGCCGGGTCGAGCAGGGCGACGCCCTCGGTCCGCAGCTCGGCCTCCAGGCCGAGGAAGTCGGCGAGCGCGGCCGGGCCGCTCAGCCGGTGCTCGCGCAGCCAGGCGCGCCGGTCCTCGGGGAGGTCGGCGTCGAGGACGGCGGGGGTCTCGGCGAGCAGGCGGCGCACGGCGGTGGCGGGTTCGGCGTCCGCGGCACGGCGGATGAGGTCGGCGGCGTCGTCGGCGAGGGCGGGCGGGCCGGCCGGGACGGCGCGGGCGAGCTCGCGGTCGACGGTCAGTATGGCGGCCCGGGCGGCCGGGTCTGCCGGGTCGGCCCCGCCGGCCGGCAGGTCGCCGAGGACCTGCCAGTCGGCGAGCGCGGCGAGGGCCATCGCGCGGTCGGCCGGGCCGGCGGCGAGGCCCGGCGCCGCGGCGCGCATGGCGTCGAGCAGCCGCCCGTACGGCAGTTGCTCGGGGGCGTCGACCAACAGGGCAAGGGCGAGGGCGAGTTGGGCGTAACCGGCGGGGGTGAACGGGGCGCCGGTCGCGGGGTGTTCGAGGCGGCGGGCGGCGCCGGGGCCGAGGCCGGCCTTGCAGAGCCGGGCGTGCCAGGGGCCGACGACGAGCCGGTAGCCGAGCAGGGCGTCGAAGCGTTCGACGAGCCAGTCGCGGTGACGGTGGATCAGCGGGAAGCCGTCGGCGTGCGGGCCGGAGGCGGTGACCAGCGGGTGGGCGAGCAGCAGCCGGGCGGCGATCCGGCGCTCGGCTGCGGGCAGGTCGACGGCGGGCAGGGCCGGGGCCGAGACGTCCGCGGCGGGAAGGGCCGGGGCGGGGGCCGGTATCGGAAGGTCCTGGCCGGAGCGATCCTGCGCACCCGGCACCGGGCGGGTGCGCTCGGGCTTGCGGTGCCTTCCGGGCCTGCCCGGCTTGGCGCCTGACCGGACGACGGGCAGCGCGGAGGCGTCCCGCCGGGCACGGCGCAGACCGCCGACGGGGCGGGGCTCCCGGGAGCGCGGGGTGGCGGTGGCGTGCGCGGTGGGGCCGTGCCACCAGCTGACGTCGGCGTCGGGCGCCGCTTCGGCGGGGGCGCCGAGATGGCGGGCCGGGTAGAGGCCGAAGGAGGCGGCGCACAGGTCGTCGGCGGTACCGGGGGTGGCGGCGGCGAACCAGTGGGCGAGCCGGAGCAGGCCCGGGTCGGACGAGAGCGCGGAAGCGGCGCCCGGCTCGGGGGCGGGCCTGGTCGGCGCGGCGTCAGCACGGGGGCCGGACACGGCTTCGGGCGCCGCCCCAGCTGCGGGTTCGCGTACGGCGAGGAGGGCGTCGGTAGCCCTCCGCCCCGTCCCGCCCGTGCGCCCGTCCGGCCTGCCGGTGGCCACCCGGGTGGCGCCGACCGCGTACTCCTGCTGCTCCATGTCGGGGACCAGACTAGACGGTGGCCGGGTCACCCGGTGGCAGCAACCGGCCGCGCGCCGAAGTGACCGGCCGCCCTCCGCTACGCCACCCACCGGCCCGCACCCGGCGCCACGCCGTCACCCGCCCCGCACCGCCCGGGTTACGCACCGCCCGGGTTACGCACCGGTAACCCGCTCTTCCGCCGCACCGACGGGTCGCCTAGGGTTCGTCCCACTCCCCCACCGCCCGACCCCGGAGGTCAGCAGCCGCATGAGCATCCGTACGACCACCCGTGCCGTCCTCGGCGGCCGCCTGCGCTCGGCCGCCGGCCTGCTCGGCGGCTTCGCGGCCGCCTCGGCGACCCACCTGGGCGCGATCGCCTCCGGCGCGTCCGTGCTGCAGAACGCCACCAAGCCGGCCCTGATGCCGCTGCTGGCCGCGCACAGCGTCGCCGCGGCCGCCTCCGCCGGGCGGCGAGCGCCGAAGCCGCTGGCCCCGGCGCTGCTGCTGAGCGCGGGCGGGGACGTGCTGCTCCAGCTGAAGAACGACACCGCGTTCCTGGCCGGGATGGGCTCGTTCGCGGCGGCGCACGTCTGCTACGTGACGATGTTCGTCCGGCGCGGGGCGCTGACCGACCGTCGGCGGGCCCTGGTGGTGGCGGCCGCGTACGCAACCGCCTGGGTGGCCATGGTCGGGCAGCTCTGGCCGGACCTCGGGGACCTGCGGATCCCGGTGGCCGGCTACAGCCTGCTGCTCGCCTCCACGGCCGTCACCTCGGCCGGGCTGGGCTGGCGGACCGGGCTGGGCGGGGCGCTGTTCCTGCTGTCCGACACGCTGATCGCCACCCAGCTGGCGAAGTGGCGGGAGCTGCCGGGGCACCAGTTCTGGATCATGGCGACGTACGTCCTGGCCCAGTACCTGCTGGCCAGCGGCACCCTCCGGCACGAGCACGAGCACGAACTCGGGCACAAGCACGGGCACGAGCACAAGCACAGGCACGAACTCGGGCACGGGCCTCAGCAGCAGCGCAAGCCCGCGCCGCAGGCCGGCTGACACGCCTGTGCGCCGCCGGCCCGGTCAGGGTCCGACGGCGCGCGAGGAAAACAAAAAGGCGCGGTGCCCATCAGGCACCGCGCCGCCGCAGCAGCCAGAAGCCTCCGACGCCGCCCGCCACCAGGGCCAGGCCCCCGGCCAGCTCCGCCGGATCGGCCGCGACCGAACCGCCGAGGCCGGTGTTGACGGCACCGTGCGGGGCGACCTGCTGGCCGCCGGCGCCGGACTGGCCGAGCGAACCCGCCCATTCGCCGGCCGCCTTGCCCCAGTCGCCGAGGCCTTTCTCGGGATCCTTCTCAGGGCCCTTCTCGGGGCCTTTCTCAGGGCCTTTCTCGGAGCCCTTGTCAGAGCCCTTGTCGGAGCCCTTGTCGGAGCCGGCGACCGGGACGCCGGCGACCGCGACCTTGGTGGAGAACGCCCCGCCGTCCGGGCAGGTGCCGTCGATCTTGTTGTCCCCGGAGTGCTGGCCGGCCAGCCGGGCCGAGCCGCTGTGCTTGCCGTCGGAGCCCAGGGTGAGAGTGGCCGGACCGCCCTCGAACGCGGCGGAGTGGGCGGTGATGGTCTTGGCGTCGGGCTTGTCCGACTTCTCACAGGAGACCGTGAGCTTCACGGTCTGGCCCGGTGCGGCCTGGGACGGGCTGACCGAGGCCGAGCCGTCCCTGGCGGATGCAAGGGGGGCCGTCAGGCCGGTCAGCACCGTCGCGCCGATCAGGGCGGCGGCGGCCGTACGCATGGGGCGCATGCCGGAACCTCCGGGATTCTCGGGCGCAGCCGGGGGGACTCCGATGTCCACGTGGTCGAACAACTGCACCCGGTTATGCCCGACAGTAGGCAGCCCGCCCGGACTCGGCCACCGGTCGGGACCGTTCGGGTTACCGCCCCTCACCCAGGGTGATTCACAGGTCGAGGTCCACCACGACCGGCGCGTGGTCCGAGGTGCCCTTACCCTTGCGGGCCTCGCGGTCCACATAGCTGTCGGTGACGGCGTCCACGAAGGGCTTGTTGGCGTAGGTGAGGTCGATCCGCATGCCCCGGTTCTTGGGGAAGGCCAGCTGGCGGTAGTCCCAGTAGGTGTAGGGGCGGTCGTACTTGAGCGGGCGCGGCACCACGTCGTGCAGGCCCACCTCGCCGAGGGCCTCCAGCGCCGCCCGCTCGGCGGGGGTGACGTGAGTGAGGCCCTCGAACGCGGCGACGTCGTAGACGTCCTCGTCAGCGGGAGCGATGTTGAAGTCCCCGAGGACGGCGAACGGGCGGGGCCCGGCGGCGTCCTCGGTGGCGGCCGTGCGCAGCGCCTGCAGCCACTCCAGCTTGTAGCGGTAGTGGGCGTGGTCGACCTCGCGGCCGTTGGGCACGTAGACCGACCAGACCCGGACCGGGCCGCAGGTGGCGGCGACGGCGCGCGGCTCGACGTCGGGTAGCAGGGCGCCGTCGGCGAGGTAGCCGGGCTGGCCGGGCAGGTCGCGCACGACGTCGTCCAGGCCGAGCCGGGACACGATCGCGACGCCGTTCCACCGGCCGGTGCCGTGGGCCGCCGTCTCGTACCCGAGGGCACGCACCTCCTCGTACGGGAAGGCGTCGGCCGCGCACTTGAGCTCCTGGAGGCAGAGCACGTCGGGCTTGGCGCTCTCCAGCCACTCCAGGAGCTTGGGCAGCCGCGCGGTGACGGAGTTGATGTTCCAGGTGGCGATGCGGACGGTCACGGCGGGCGGCCTTCCCGGTGGTTCGGTACGGACGGGCGGTTCGGTACGGACGGGTGCTTCGGTACGGACAGGTGGTCCGGTCAAGACGAGGGGTGGGCACCCCCCGAGGGGACGCCCACCCCGAACATACCGCCCGGCACCGACAGCGCGGCCCGGCCGGCCTGCGGCCCGGTCAGCCCGTGGGCCGGACCACCGCCGCGGAGCCGCCTCCGCGCCGGACCGGTTCGGCCGCGGCCACCCACCGCCCGTCCGGCAGCCGTTCGACGCCGGTCGCGGCGCCGATCTCGGCGACGGACGTGAAGCTGTGCCCGAGCGCCTCCAGGGCGGCCCGTTCGGGCAGCGCCAGGAAGCCGGGCTCGGCCTGGGTGGCGACGGTGTTGCGCTGGCTGGCGCGTGGTGCGGCGATGGCCTGTTCCAGGCTCAGGCCCCGGTCGAGCCGCCCGAGCAGCACCTGGAGGGTGGTGGTGATGATGGTCGCGCCGCCGGGGCTGCCGGTGGCCAGCAGCGGTTCGCCGTCGCGCAGCACGATGGTCGGGGAGATCGAGGAGCGCGGCCGCTTGCCCGGGCCGGGCAGGTTGGGGTCGGGGACGCCCGGGGTGAGCGGGGTGAAGTCGAAGTCGGTGAGCTCGTTGTTGAGCAGGAAGCCGCGGCCCGGGACGGTGATGCCGCTGCCGCCGGTCTGCTCGATGGTGAGGGTGTAGGAGACGACGTTGCCCCAGCGGTCGGCCACGCTGAGGTGGGTGGTGTTGGGGCCCTCGTAGGGCTCGGCGACGGCGGGGCCGGCCTCGGCGCAGTCGGCGGGGTGGCGCGGGTCGCCGGGGGCGAGCGGGCTGGTGAGGGCGCGGTCGGGGCTGATCAGGCAGGCCCGGGAGGCGGCGTAGCGCGCGGAGAGCAGTTCCTTGGTGGGGACGTCGCCGAAGGCCGGGTCGCCGACCCAGCGGTTGCGGTCGGCGAAGGCGATCCGGGAGGCGTCCAGGAAGTGGTGGTAGTACTGCGTGTCGCTGTACGCGCCGAGGTCGCCGTCCTCCAGGATGCCGAGCGCCTCGCCGACGGTGGTGCCGCCGGAGCTGGAGGGGGCGATGGAGTAGACGTCGTAGTCCCGGTACGGGACGTGGGTGGGCGCCTGGCGGCGGACCTGGTAGGCGGCGAGGTCGGCGGTGTCGATCTTGCCGGGGCGGGCCTTGCGGCCGGAGGCCGGGTCGACCGGCGGGTGCTGGACGGTGTCGGCCACGTCCTTGCCGAGGTCGCCCTGGTAGAAGGCCTTGACGCCGTCCTTGGCGAGCAGCCGGTAGGTGGCGGCGAGGTCGGGGTTGCGCAGGACGGTGCCGACCTCGGGGGGCTTGCCGCCGGGCAGGTAGAGCTTGGCGGTGTCCGGGAAGTCCTTGAACCGGTCGTAGTTGTCGGCGGTCTGGCCGTGGAAGGTCTGGTCGACGACGAAGCCGTTGTCGGCGATCCGCTCGGCGGGCTTGAGGGCGTCGGCGAGCGTGCGGGTGCCCCACTGGCGCAGGGCGGTGTCCCAGGTGGCGGCGGTGCCGGGGACGCCGACGGACAGGCCGCTGGTGACGGCGTCGGCGAAGGCCAGCGGCTTGCCGTCCTCCAGGAACAGCCCGCTGTCGGCGGTGCGGCCGGCCACCTCGCGGCCGTCGATGGTGTGCACCCGGCCGGTGGCGTGGTCGTAGTAGACGAAGTACCCGCCGCCGCCGATGCCGGAGGAGTAGGGCTCGGTGACGCCGAGGGCGGCCGCGGTCGCGACCGCCGCGTCGACCGCGTTGCCGCCCTTGCGCAGCACCTCGATGCCGGCCGCGGTGGCGTCGGCGTCGACGCTGGCCACAGCTCCGCCCCGGCCCACCGCCTCGGGGGCCTTCGGCGGCGGGGCCGCCCCCGCCGCCCCGGCCGGCCCGGCGCAGGACCAGACCAGGGCGGTGGCGAGCAGCAGCGATGGTGCGATCCGGGCCAGAGCCCTCATCCTAGTCCTCCTGAGTCGACGTCAACTCCGTTGTCTCACAGGAGGCATGGTCCCGACAATCACACCGCACCGCTACCAACCGGTAGTTGACGCGGCCGACGCGATCGGGGAGAGGACGGTCAGACGCCGCTGCGCTCGACCCGGCGCCGCTTGATGGTGCGGAACCGGCGGGCGACCTGCCGGGCGAGGTCGGCGGCGCCGACCAGGCCGGCCTCGTTGCCGAGTGCGGCGTGCACGATGCTGGCCTCGGGCCGGAAGCCGCGCCCGGTGAGGGTGCGGCGGAAGGTGTCCCGGGCCGGGCCGAGCAGCAGGTCGCCGGCCTCGGAGACGCCGCCGCCGATGACGAAGCGGCCCGGGTCGAGCGCGGCGGCCAGGTTGGCGATGCCGACGCCGAGCCAGGTGCCGACCTCGTAGAGCAGTTCGGTGGCGGTCGGGTCGCCGGCCCGGGCGGCCTCGGTGACCAGCGGTCCGGTGATGCCCTCGACGGTGCCGCCGGCCCGGGCGAGCAGCGGCTGCACCACCGGGGACTCCTCGGCGACGAGTTCGCGGGCGTCGCGCACCAGCGCGTTGCCGGAGGAGTACTGCTCCCAGCAGCCGCGGTTGCCGCACGGGCAGCGGTGGCCGCCGGGCAGCACCTGCATGTGGCCGAACTCGCCCGCCAGGCCGTACTTGCCGCGGTCGACGTAGCCGTCGCGGACGACGGCGCCGCCGATGCCGGTGCCCAGGGTGAGCATCACCATGTGGTCCTCGCCGCGCCCGGCGCCGAAGCGCCATTCGGCCCAGGCGGCGGCGTTGGCGTCGTTCTCGACGATCACCGGGAAGCGCAGCCGCTCGCTGAGCGCCTGCTGGAGCGGCTCGCCCCGCCAGTTCAGGTGCGGGGCGAACAGCACCGTGGAGCGGTCGGCGTCGACCCAGCCGGCCGCGCCGATGCCGACGGCGTGGACGTCGTGCCGGTCGGCGAGCTCCAGCACCAGGTCGACGATGACGTTCTCGACGACCTTGGCGCTCTTGCTCTTGTCGGGGGTGTCGGTGCGCAGCTTCTCCAGCACCGTGCCCTCGCCGTCGACCACTCCGGCGACCACCTTGGTGCCGCCGATGTCGACGCCGATGGTGGGCAGTCGCAGTATCCCGGCGGGCAGGGCGCGGCGGCGGCGCTCGGCGCGGGGGCCGAGGCCGAGCAGGGTGGGCAGGACGGCCGGCCGGGTGCTGCCTTGGGGGCTGGTCACGGCTACGGACGCTCCTCACGGGGCTCGGGGTCAGGACGGGGCTCGGGGTCGGTGCGGGGCCGGGGTTCGGTGCGGGACTGGGGTTCGGTGCGGGGCCGGGGTTCGGTGCGGGACTGGGGTTCGGTGCGGGGCTCAGGCTCGGTGGGCCGGGCCAGCTCGTGCGAGAGTTCGGCGAGGTCGGAGCCGCCGGCCATCTCGGTGGTGAGCTGTTCGAGGCCGATCTCGGTGCGCGGGTGGCTGCCGGCCATCCGGCCCCGCTTGAGCAGGGTGAAGTGGTCGCCGACCAGGTACGCGTGGTGCGGGTTGTGGGTGATCAGGACGACCCCGAGCCCGGCGTCGCGGGCGGCGGTGACGTACTTGAGCACCACTCCGGACTGCTTGACGCCGAGCGCCGCGGTCGGCTCGTCCAGGATGAGCACCTTGGCGCCGAAGTGCACGGCCCGGGCGATCGCGACGCACTGGCGCTGGCCGCCGGAGAGGGTGCCGATCGGGCGGTCCACGTCGTGCAGGTCGATGCCCATCCGGGCGAGCGCCTCGCGGGTGGTGGCGCGCATCGCCTCGGCGTCCAGCCGCAGGCCGCCCCAGCGGCGGTGGCCCTGTTCGGAGCCGAGGAAGAAGTTACGCCAGACCGGCATCAGCGGGACGACGGCGAGGTCCTGGTAGACGGTGGCGATGCCGCGGTCCAGGGCCTGGCGCGGGGAGTCGAGCCGGACCTCCTCGCCGCCGACGGTGTAGGTGCCCTCGTCGTGCCGGTGCAGCCCGGAGATGATCTTGATCAGGGTGGACTTGCCGGCGCCGTTGTCGCCGAGCACGCAGCTGATCTCGCCGGCGTGCAGGGTGAGCGAGACGTCCTGGAGGGCGCGGACGGTGCCGTAGCTCTTGCCGACGCCCTCCAGGGCAAGCAGTTCGGTCTTCATCGGGGCCCCCGTTCGGCCTGGCGCTTGACGTACGCGTTCAGCAGGGCGGCGAGCAGCAGCATCGCGCCGAGGAAGAACTTGAACCAGTCCGGGTTCCACTGGGCGTAGATGATCCCCTTGCTGGCCATGCCGAAGATCAGCGCGCCGAGCGCGGAGCCGACCACCGAGCCGTAGCCGCCGGTGATCAGGCAGCCGCCGATGACGGCCGCGACGATGTAGATCAGCTCGTTGCCGACGCCCTCGCCGGACTGCACGGTGTCGAAGGAGAACAGCAGGTGCTGGCCGAGCACCCAGGCGCCGAAGCCGACGCCGAGGTAGAGCAGGGTCTTGGTGCGGGCGACCGGCACACCGACCGCGCGGGCGGCGTCCGCGTCGCCGCCGACGGCGAAGATCCAGTTGCCGAAGCGGGTGCGCAGCAGCACCCAGCTGCCGACCGCGAGCAGGCCGAGCCACCACCAGACGGTGGCCTTGATCGTCAGTCCGCCGACGGTGACCTCGGAGGCGAACAGCCAGCGGCAGGCGGCGAAGCCCTCCATGTCGGAGATCGGCTTGGTGGAGACGGTGCCGGAGACCAGCTTGGTGACGCCGAGGTTGGCACCGGTCAGCATCAGGAAGGTGCCAAGGGTGACGATGAAGCTGGGCAGCCGGGTGCGGCCGAGCATCCAGCCGTTGAAGGCGCCGACGGCCAGGGTGACGGCGAGCGAGACCAGCACGCCGACCCAGGTCACCGCGGTGAACTGGTAGGAGACCATCGAGGAGGTCAACGCGGCGGTGGTGACCAGCACGCCCGCCGACAGGTCGAACTCGCCGCCGATCATCAGCAGCGAGACCGGGACGGCCATGATCCCGATGGTGGACGCCGCGTAGAGCACGGTGCCCAGCGAGGAGACCCGCAGGAAGGGTTCGGCGGCCACCGCGAAGACGGTGAACACCGCGACGGCGGCGATCAGCGAGCCGAGCTCGGGGCGGGCGAGGAGGCGGCGCAGCGCGGCCGGGCGGTCCTGGGCGAGGACGTCGGTGGTGCTCACCTGGTCCCCCTCGCGACGTACTCGGCGAGCGCGTCGGCGTCGTCCTTGGTCAGGATCTGCGGGCCGGTCGCGACGGGCTTGCCGCCGCCGAGCATGTCCAGGTTGGACTTGTACAGCCAGAGCAGGTCGACGCCCTCGTAGCCCTGGAGGTAGGGCTGCTGGTCGACGGCGAAGCCGACGGAGCCGGACTTGAGGCCGGCCACCACCTGCGGCCCCAGGTCGAAGGTGTCGAGCTCGACGGCGCGGTGGACGTCCTGGACGGCCTGGAGGCCGGTGGCGGCCATCGGGCCGGAGAGGGTGAGCACGGTGTCGATGGCCGGGTCGGCCTGGAGCTTGGCGGAGATCGCGGCGCGGGCGTCGGGCATGTTGACGCCGTCCACGTACAGCACCTGGAAGGCGCCGCCGGCCTTGGACTGGGCGCCGGAGCAGCGCTGCTCCTGGCCGATGTTGCCCTGCTCGTGGATGACGCAGAGCACGTTCTTGCGGCCGCGGCCGGCCAGCTCGGTGCCGGCCGCCTGGCCGGCGGTGGACTCGTCCTGGCCGATGTGGGTGAGCGCGCCGAACTTGGCGGAGTACTCCTGGCCGGAGTTGACGGTGATCACGGGGATGCCGGCGGCCTTGGCCTTGCCGAGGACGTCGGCCATGGCGTCGCCCTTGGCGAGGGTGACCAGCAGGCCGTCGACCTTCTGGTCGATGGCGGCCTGGACGAGCTGGACCTGGTTCTGGGTCTGCGCGTCGTTGGAGTACAGGAAGGTGATGTTGTCCTTGGCGGCGGCCTGCTCGGCACCCTTGCGCACGCTGTCCCAGAAGGCGTCGCCGGCCCCGGCGTGGGTCACCATGGCGACCTTCCAGCGCGGGGTGGTGACGGCGCTGCCGCCGGCGGCCGACGCCTTGGCGCGGGCCTCCTCGGCACGGCGGCCTCCGGTACTGCTGCAACCGGCCGCTGTGACCGCGAGTGCCAGGAGGGCGCAGACGGGCCAGAAGCGGCGGGACGGGCGAAAGCGGGTTGTGCTCATCCCCCTAGTCTCTCTGGCCGGGCGGCACGTGGATGACACCGCCTCGCCCGGCGGCGCCCGCGACGCGGGAGGTAAGGTGCCCCGGGGGACCTTCCTGGAAGTTCGCTGGACATCTCGTCCGGACGACGGCCGTCCGGGTGGCAGACTTAGCGCCGACCCGAAACAGGAACATCACAGGAAACGTGATGTTCCTCTCAGGTTCCGCACAGATTCGGATGGCAACCGATCATCGGTTCAGCGCCGTCCAATGCCATTGGAGTGCGTTCGGGCGAGTGGGGCTCGGGCGGCCAGCAACCCGGATACGAGAACTTGATGCAACTGACAGGTACGCCATTCTTCATCCTCACCGTCATCCTGGTGCCGGTGTCCATCGCGGTGGCGCTCCTGTACTGGGGCAAGGTCCGCGGGCCGAACCCGGTGCGGATCCTGTCCAGGCTCGTCATGATCATGTTCTGCCAGATCACGGCCGTGCTGATGGTCTTCGTGATGGTCAACAACGCCAACCTGATCTACGGCAACTGGGACGACCTGCTCGGCACCGGCGACCACGTCCGGGCCGTGCCGCAGGTGGCGCCGGCCGACCAGGGCGGCGCCGCGGGCAAGGACGGCGCCGGCCAGGGCACTGGCGACGCGGCCAAGCAGCCGCCGAAGGCGCTCCAGAAGTTCGCCGGCGTGGGCGACCCGGCGGTGCCCGGCGACGTCCAGAAGACCGAGCTCAAGGGCCAGGTGTCCGGAGTCGACGGCGAGGTCCTGGTCTGGCTGCCGCCGCAGTACAACGACCCGGCGTTCAAGGACAAGAAGTTCCCGGTGGTCGAGCTGATCCCGGGCTACCCGGGCTCCTCCTCCACCTGGTACGGCACCCTCAAGGTCTCCGAGCAGCTCAAGCCGCTGATGCAGCAGGGCAAGGTCTCCCCGTTCATCCTGGTCTCGCCGCGCACCCTGCTCCTCGGCAGCCACCAGGACGCCGGCTGCACCGACATCCCCGGCAAGATCAACGCCGATGCCTGGCTCACCCGGGACGTCCCGCAGATGATCATGGACAACTTCCGCGCCGACCAGTCCCCGGACCGCTGGGGCATCGCCGGCTACTCGGCCGGCGCCCACTGCGCGGCCAAGCTGTCCCTGGCGCACCCCAACCGGTACCGGGCCGCGATCTCGATGTCCGGCTACAACGACCCGGCGTCCGAGAACGACTCCCTGGTCGGCAAGGACCCGAAGCTGCGCGAGGCCAACAACCCGGTCAACATCCTCAAGAGCGCCCAGCAGCCGCCGAAGGTCAGCCTCTACATCAGCGGCAAGAAGGGCGACGGTCTGGAGGACGGCCAGGCGATCGCGGCGGCGGCCAAGGAGCCGACCAAGGTGCAGGTCCAGGAGAGCAACGGCCCGCACACCACCGAGCTGTGGAAGACCATGGTGCCGAGCATCTTCGAGTGGATGACCTCGGTCATCCCGCCGCAGTAGTCCCACGCAGTAGTCCCACGCAGTAACGATCATGCAGGAGGGGCCCGCCGCAAGCACTCGCGGCGGGCCCCTCCTGCATGCGGCACGGCTCTCAGGCCCGGCCGTCAGGCCCAGCCCTCGGACCCGGCCGTCCCGACCCGTCAGGCCAGTTCGAGCGCCAGGTAGAAGTCCACCCGGTCCTCCAGCCGGGAGAGGTCACGGCCGGTCAGCTCCTCGATCCGGCCGATCCGGTAGCGCAGGGTGTTGACGTGGACGTGCAGCTGCGCGGCGCAGCGCGTCCAGGAGCCGTCCGAGCGCAGGAACGCCTCCAGGGTGCGGACCAGGTCCGCCTGGTGCTCGATGTCGTACGCGATCACCTTGTCCAGCAGCCGGCTGCGGAAGGCGCGGCGGACCTCGTCCGGGACGGCCGCCAGCAGCAGCACGTGCGAGGCCAGCTCCTCGGGGCCCGCCACGCAGACCCGGCCGACCCGGGCGGCGGCGATCCGGCGGGCGTGCCGGGCCTCCTCCAGGGCGCCGCGCAGGCCGCCGGCCTCGGAGGCGGGGGCGGAGACGCCGAGGGTGATCCGGCCCTCCGAGCCGAGGCCCGCCTCCAGCGGGGCGAGCAGGTCGCGCAGGGTCTCGGCGGGCACCGGGCCGTCCAGGGCGGGCAGCACCACGACGGCGCCGGAGCCGGCCCCGGCGACCAGCGCGCGGTCGGTGGTGCCGCCCAGCGCCTCCTCCAGGACGGCGCGCACCACGCCCTCGGGCAGGCCGGTGCCCTCGGCGCTGAGCACCAGCCAGGACCCGTCCTGGGCCTGGGGTTTGGGCTCGACGCTCTCGTAGCGGGCGGCCATCGCCGTGGAGGCGTACAGGGTGCGGCTGATCTCGGCCGGGTCGGCGTCGCGCTGGAGCAGGGCCAGCACCTCGTCGGCGAGGCGGCGGCGCAGCCGGCGGCCCTCGTCGCGGCGGTGGCGCTCGGCGGCGACCAGCCGGGCCAGGTTCTCGGCGAGCTGCTGGCGCTTGGCGGTCCACTCGGTGACGTCGCCGGCCACCGCGAGCACCCAGTCGGCCAGCGGCGCCTGGTGGTCGGCCGAGGCCGGGGCGGGCAGCAGCGAGTAGGAGCCGCCGGCCAGGCGGGCCCGGTGCGGGGGGCGGCGGCGCTGGCGCTGGGCGCCGAGGTGGGCGCGGACCAACTGGTCGCGGTCCTCGGCCGGGAGGCGGTCGGCGGGGCCGGCGATCACCGCGCCGGTGGGGGTGAGCACCCAGCAGTCGAGGTCGAGGTCGCCGCCGAGCAGGTCCAGCACCGCGTCCAGCCCGCCGCCGCCGGCCGCCGAGACCAGCAGGCGGTGCCGGTCGACGAGGGCGGCGAGGTCGGCGGCGCGGTCGGCGGAGACCTGGCGGCCGATGAACTCGGTGACGGTGCCGAAGGCGATGTCGTCCGGGACGGCCAGCAGCGGCATCCGGTGCCGCCGGCAGGCCTCCACCAGGTCCTCGGGCACCGGGCCGACCTCGGCCTCGCCGGCCGCCAGGGCGACCGCGCCGCCGGCCACGATGGTCCGCACGAACCGCTCGGAGTCGGCCGGGGCGGTGCGCCACAGCATGCCGGTGAGCACCAGCTCGCCGCCGTGCAGGTAGCGGCCGGGGTCGTGCAGGTCCGTGGTCATGACGCCGCTGACCTGCCGGTCCAGCTCGTCCTCGGCCGCGAGCAGGCGCAGTCGCGGGGCGCCGGGGGCGAGCAGGTCACGGACACGCATCCGCGGACTCCTAACGGGGCTGAGGGTGGGATGGGGCTGAGGGGGTGGGCCGAACGGGGGAGGCCCGAGCGTTCGGTCGGGGGTCACAGTGTGCCCGAACATCCGTACTTGTCGTCACGTCCGGGCGGGCGACCGGATCACGGGCCCGTCGCTTGCGAATCACGGCCGGATTACGGTCGTAGGTAGCACCTGGTGAACACCTGGGCTGCGCATTCCTCTCCTTAGAGGAACGTACAGGATGCCGGGCGGGAGCACAGCCGGGGCTTCATGCCATCGGTGACTGCCTGTGGGCCCCGTCGCGGCGGTTCACTGGGCGACACGCCGCCGGACGCAGCCCGGTGACCGGGGCCCGACGCGGAGGCGACGAAGCGGTTGGTTGAGAGGTCCGAACACCGAGTTCCGGGCACTGTGCCCACCCGTCCGGCAGGCGACGACTTGAGGAGACACCCGCATGGAGTTCCTTCGGCCCGCTACCTGGGACGAGGCACTCGCGGCGAAGGCCGAGTACCCGACCGCACTGCCCATCGCGGGCGGTACGGACGTCATGGTCGAGCTGAACTTCGACGTGCACCGGCCATCCGCGATTCTCGATCTGAACCGCATCACCGAGCTCACCCAGTGGTCGAACGACGGCGGCGTCGTCAGGCTCGGCGCCTCCGTCCCCTACTCCCGGATCATCGACGAGCTGTCCGGGCCGCTGCCCGGGCTTGCGCTGGCGGCCCACACCGTCGGCTCGCCACAGATCCGCAACCGCGGCGGCGTCGGCGGCAACCTCGGCGCAGCCTCCCCGGCCGGCGACTCCCACCCGGCGCTGCTGGCGGCCGGCCGGGACGTCCTGGTCGAGGCCGCCTCCGTGCGCGGCACCCGGCTGATCCCGATCGACGACTTCTACGTCGGCGTGAAGCGCAACAGCCTGGAGGCCGACGAGCTGATCCGGGCCGTGCGCATCCCGGTGGCGGACGGCCCGCAGCAGTTCTCGAAGATCGGCACCCGCAACGCCATGGTGATCGCGGTCTGCGCCTTCGGTTTCGCCCTCCACCCGAAGAACGGCACCGTCGGCACCGGCATCGGCTCGGCCGCCCCCACGCCGCGCCGCGCCGTCGAGGCCGAGGAGTACCTGGGGGGCGTGCTCGCCGAGCGCGGCCTCTGGGAGTCCGGCGACCTGCTGGGCGCCGAGGTGGTCCAGCGCTTCGGCGAGCTGGTCAAGGCGGCCGCCTCGCCGATCGACGACGTCCGGGGCACCGCCGACTACCGCCGGCACGCGCTGGCCGTGATGGCCCGCCGCACCCTCACCTGGACCTGGAACGACTACAGCAAGCAGATCAGGAGCGCGGCATGAGGGTGACTTTCACCGCCAACGGCAAGCCGGTCGAGGCGGACGACGTCTGGGAGGGCGAGAGCCTCCTGTACGTGCTGCGCGAGCGGGTCGGCCTGCCGGGCTCCAAGAACGCCTGCGAGCAGGGCGAGTGCGGCTCCTGCACGGTCTACCTGGACGGCGTGCCGGTCTGCAGCTGCCTGGTCGCGGCCGGCCAGGTGCAGGACCGCGAGGTGCGCACGGTCGAGGGGCTGACCGACGAGAACGGCGAACTCGGCCTCGTCCAGCAGGCGTTCATCGATGCCGGCGCCGTCCAGTGCGGCTTCTGCACCCCCGGGCTGCTGGTGCAGACCGACGCGCTGCTGGAGCGGGACGCCCAGCCGAGCGACAACGACATCCGCGAGGCGCTGTCGGGCAACCTCTGCCGCTGCACCGGCTACGAGAAGATCATGGACGCGGTGCGGCTGGCGTCCGCCCGCACGTGCGCCGGAAAGGCCGTGTCGCAATGACCACCCGCACCATCCAGGGGCAGAAGAACCTCCAGGACATCCGGCAGGCCAGCAAGGACGGCATCGGCGGCTCGCCGCTGCGCCCGGACGGCCACCTCAAGGTCAAGGGCGAGTTCGCGTACTCCTCCGACATGTGGCACGAGGACATGCTCTGGGGCACGGCGCTGCGCTCGCCGCACCCGCGCGCCACCATCCTGTCGGTGGACATCTCCGAGGCGCTCAAGGTGCCCGGCGTCTACGCCGTCCTCACCCACCAGGACATCCCCGGCGCGAAGTACTACGGGCTGGAGATCCAGGACCAGCCGGCCCTGGCCATCGACAAGGTCCGCTACCACGGCGAGGCGATCGCCCTGGTCGCGGCCGACCACCCGGAGACCGCCCGCCGCGCGGTGAAGAAGATCAAGGTCGAGTACGAGGTGCTCACCCCGATCGTCACCGAGGAGCAGTGCCTCGACCCCGCCACCCACGGCTACGTGCACGAGCCGCACGAGTACAAGTCGCACGGGTACGGCAACATCTGCCACGAGCAGCGGCTGGTCTCCGGCCTCGGCGTCACCGACGAGGTCCGCGCGCTCGCGGACGTCGTCGTCAGCGGCGACTACGAGGTCGGCATGCAGGACCAGGCCTTCCTCGGCCCCGAGTCCGGCCTCGCGGTGCCCGCCGAGGACGGCGGCATCGACCTCTACATCGCCACCCAGTGGCTGCACGTCGACCGCCAGCAGATGGCCCCGGTGCTCGACCTGCCCGAGGAGAAGGTCCGGCTCACCCTGGCCGGCGTCGGCGGCGCCTTCGGCGGCCGCGAGGACCTGTCGATGCAGATCCACGCCTGCCTACTGGCCCAGCACACCGGCAAGCCCGTCAAGATCGTCTACGCCCGCGACGAGTCCTTCTTCGGCCACGTGCACCGCCACCCCGCCAGGATGCACTACGAGCACGGCGCCACCCGCGACGGCAAGCTGGTCTTCGCCGACTGCCGGATCGTGCTGGACGGCGGCGCGTACGCCTCCGCCTCGCCCGCCGTGGTCGGCAACGCGGCCTCGCTCGGGCACGGCCCGTACGTGATCCCGAACGTGCGGATGCACGCCATCGCGCTCTACAGCAACAACCCGTCCTGCGGCGCCATGCGCGGCTTCGGCGCCGTCCAGGCCGCGTTCGGCTACGAGTCGCAGATGGACAAGCTGGCCGCCGAACTCGGCATGGACCCGGTCGAGTTGAGGCAGCTCAACGCCATGTCGGAGGGCGACCGCATGCCCACCGGCCAGCAGATCGACTCGCCCGCCCCGGTCGCCGAACTGCTGCGGCGCGCCAAGGAGATGCCGCTGCCGCCGCCGCTGGACACCGAGCACCCGGACGTGCGCCAGCTCCCCGGGGCGCTGTCCAACACCTCGCACGGCGAGGGCATCGTGCGCGGCGTCGGCTACTCGGTCGGCATCAAGAACGTCGGCTTCTCCGAAGGCTTCGACGACTACTCCACCGCCCGGGTGCGCCTGGAGGTGATCGGCGGCGAGCCCGTCGCCATGGTGCACACCGCGATGGCGGAGGTCGGCCAGGGCGGCGTCACCGTGCACGCCCAGATCGCCCGCACCGAGCTGGGCGTCGAACTGGTCACCATCCACCCGGCCAACACCGAGGTCGGATCGGCCGGATCGACCTCCGCCTCGCGCCAGACGTACATGACCGGCGGCGCCGTGAAGCTGGCCGCCGAGGCGGTCAGGCGGGCGCTGATCGAGAAGGGCCGCCGCCGCTACGGCTGGACCCACGGCGACATCACGCTGATCGCCGGGAAGGTCGTCTCGGAGAGCGCCGGCGTGCTGGTCCCCATGGTCGACCTGCTCGGCGAGGAGGCCATCGACCTCACCCGCGAACACCACCACCGCCCGACCGTCCCCTTCGACAAGGAGACCGGGCAGGGCTTCGGCCACGTCCAGTACACCTTCTGCGCCAACCGCGCGGTGGTCGACGTGGACGTCGAACTGGGCCTGGTCAAGGTCGTCGAGCTCACCGCCGTCCAGGACGTCGGCAAGGCGCTCAACCCGCTCTCCGTCGTCGGCCAGATCCAGGGCGGCTGCACCCAGGCGCTCGGCCTCGCCGTGATGGAGGAGATCATCGTGCGGGACGGGAAGGTGCGCAACGCCTCCTTCACCGACTACCTGATCCCCACCATCCTCGACACCCCGCCGATCCCGGTGGAGATCCTCGAACTGCCCGACCCGCACGCCCCGTACGGGCTGCGCGGCGTCGGCGAGGCCCCGACCGTGTCGGCGACGCCGTCGATCGTGGCAGCCATCCGCAACGCCACCGGCCTGGCCCTCAACCGGATCCCGGTCCGGCCCGAGCACCTGACCACGGAGGCCCCCGGGGCCTGACGCCCCCGGAGCCCGCAAGCTCCCCCGGGCTCCGGGCCCCGGGGAGCACGGCCGGGGTGCAGGAGAACCTCCCCGGGGCGGCGACCGTCTTCCCCGCCGCCCCGGGGCCGCTCCACCGCGCCACCCCCACTCGCGTGCACCCCCCACCGGCACACGACCGCACCATCCCGCTGCCTCTCCCACGCCGGGGTTCTGCAGCGGTGCGCACCACCCACGCACCGCAGGCACCGCCACAGTGCGCCCAGTGAGTCGAGCAGTCCCCCTGCGCCAACCTCGTTGACTGGCAGTCAGGTCGGCTCGCCCACCCCAACCCCCTTTGACACTTGGGAGTGGACATGACCCAGATCCCCACGGAACACAGCCCCACGGAAGAGAGACCCACCGAGGACGACACCGCCGCGCCCGCCCCCGCCCCGGCCCCCGCGCCGAAGAACGCACTGGACGCGTACTTCAAGATCACGGCCCGGGGATCGACCTTCGGCAACGAGATCCGCGGCGGCCTCACCACCTTCATGGCGATGGCCTACATCGTGCTGCTCAACCCGATCATCCTGAGCGGCGCCGACGTCAACGGCCTCAAGCTGGACCACGCGCAGCTCACCACCGCGACCGCGCTCGCCGCCGCCGTCACCACGATCCTGATGGGCGTGGTCGGCAACGTCCCCCTGGCGGTCGCCGCCGGGCTCTCGGTCTCCGGCGTGATATCCGCGCTGGTGGTGCCGCACACCACCTGGCCCCAGGCCATGGGCCTGTGCGTGATCTACGGCCTGCTGATCGTCCTGCTGGTCGTGTCCGGGCTCCGCGAGAAGATCATGAACGGCATCCCGCTGCCGCTCAAGCACGCCATCACCATCGGCATCGGCCTCTTCGTCTCGCTGATCGGCCTGGTCAAGGCCGGCTTCGTGCACACCGGCGGCCCCACGCCGCTCGCGCTCGGCCCCTTCGGCGAGCTGGCCGGCTGGCCCGTCCTGGTCTTCTGCCTCACCGTGCTGACGATCTTCGTCCTGCTGGCCCGCAACGTCCGCGGCGCGATCCTGATCGGCATCGCCGGCGGCACCGTGGCGGCCTTCGTCATCAACGCGGTCGCCGACCTCCCCGCGAAGACCTGGGTCAGCTCCGCCCCGGTGTGGCCGGGCAGCCCGGTCTCCGCGCCCGACTTCGGCCTCTTCGGCCACGTCGACCTCTTCGGTGCCTTCGGCAGCCACGGCCTGGGCGCCATCAGCGCCTCGGTCGCCGTCTTCACCCTGGTGCTGGCCGGCTTCTTCGACGCGATGGCCACCATCATCGGCGTCGGCACCGAGGCCGGGCTGGCCGACAAGCAGGGCCGGATGCCCGGCCTCTCCAAGGCCCTGTTCATCGACGGGGCCGGCGGCGCCATCGGCGGCCTGTCCGGCGCCTCCGGCCAGACCGTGTTCGTCGAGTCCGCCACCGGTGTCGGCGACGGCGCCCGCACCGGCCTCGCCTCGACCGTCACCGGCGGCGTGTTCGCGCTGATGCTGTTCTTCTCGCCGCTCGCCGCGATCGTCCCGACCGAGGTGGCCTCCGCCGCCCTCGTCGTGATCGGCTCGATGATGATGAGCCAGGCCCGGCACATCGACTGGTCCGACCGCGAGGTCGCCATCCCGGCCTTCCTCACCTGCACCCTGATGCCGTTCACCTACAGCATCACCGCCGGTGTCGCCGCGGGCGTCATCTCGTACACGGTCATCAAGGCGGGCACCGGCAGGTGGCGCGAGCCCGGCCCGCTGATGTGGATCCTCACCGGGGTCTTCGTGGTCTACTTCGCGCTCACCCCGATCAAGTCCTGGCTGGGCGTGCACTAGGCCTTCTCGGCCGGACAGGGCCTGGCCGCACCGCCGCCGTGCGGGAATCGTTTCCCGTACGGCGGCACCTCCCGTCTACCCTCGCTTGTGTAAGGAGCTCCCCGACATGCAGGACATCGCCGAGCAGTTGCAGGCCTGGCACGCGGCCGGGCGCTCCTTCGCCGTGGCCACCGTCGTCGGCGTCTCCGGCAGCGCGCCCCGCGACCCAGGGGCGGCCCTGGCCGTCGACGCGGCCGGCGAGGCGATCGGCAGCGTCTCCGGGGGCTGCGTCGAGGGCGCCGTCTACGAGCTGTGCCAGGCCGCCATCGAGTCCGGCGAACCCGTGCTGGAACGGTTCGGCTACAGCGACGAGGACGCCTTCGCCGTCGGCCTGACCTGCGGCGGCGTCCTCGACGTGTTCGTCCAGCCGATCCGGCCCGGGGCCGACGACGGGCTCGACGCCGGCATCGCCTACATCGCCTCCGGCACCCCGGTCGCGCTCGCCCGGGTGATCGCCGGGCCCGGCGGACTCGTCGGCGCCACCGTCGCCGTCACCGCCGACACCCACCACGGCGCCCTCCCCCCTGCCCTCCCTCCCGCCCCCTCGACGGCCCAGCCGTCGCCCGCCGCTGCCCCTGCGGCGACGCGCCCCGCGCGACACCTCCTGGCCGCGCTCGAACAGGCGGTCGTCACCGAGGCCCGGGCCATGCTCGACGCCGGACGCACCGGCCGGATCGTGCTCGGCCTCGACGGACGCCCCTGCGACGACCGCGACCAGGGCACCGTCACCTGCTTCGTCGAGTCCTACGTGCCCGCACCGCGGATGCTCGTCTTCGGCGCCATCGACTTCGCCGCCGCCGTCGTCCGGATCGGCCGCTTCCTCGGCTACCGCGTCACCGTCTGCGACGCCCGGCCCGTCTTCGCCACGAAGCAGCGCTTCCCCGAGGCCGACGAGGTCGTCGTCGACTGGCCGCACCGCTACCTCGACTCCCAGCTCGACCGGATCGACGGGCGCACCGTGCTCTGCGTGCTCACCCACGACGCCAAGTTCGACATCCCGCTGCTGGAACGCGCCCTGCGGCTGCCGGTCGGCTACGTCGGCGCGATGGGCTCGCGCCGCACCCACCGCGACCGCGAGGCGCGGCTGCGCGAGGTCGGGCTCACCGAGGCCGAGATCGGCCGGCTGCGCTCCCCCATCGGCCTCGACCTCGGCGCCCGCACCCCTGAGGAGACGGCCGTGTCCGTCGCCGCCGAGATCATCGCCCACCGGCGCGGCGGCAGCTGCCTGCCGCTCAACGCCGGGGACGGCCCGATCCACCACGAGGCACCGGCCACCCCCGAAGAGCCCCGGGCACGACGCACGCACCGGACGCACGCCGCCTGAGGCCGGCGGTCAGTCGCTCAGCGCCAGCTTCACGCCGAAGCCCACCACCACCGCGCCGGTCACCCGGTCCATCAGCCTCCGAGCAGCCGGGCGGCGCAACCAGCCGCGCAGCGCCTGGGCGAAACCGACCAGGACCGCCGACCACAGCACGCCCTCCACCACGTGGACGCAGGTGAGCGCCACCCCGGCGGCGAAGTGCGGGGCCCCAGCGGGGATGAACTGCGGCAGCACGGCCACGTAGAACACCCCGACCTTGGGGTTCAGCAGATTGGTCAGCGTGCCACGCCGCCAGCCGTACCCGAAGCCGCCCTCGGCCGGCTCCTCCTCGGCCGCCGCCTCCCCGCCCCGGCTGCGCAGCATGCCGACGCCCATCCACACCAGGTACGCGGCCCCGCCCCAGCGCAGCACCTCGTACGCCACCTGCGAGGCGGTCAGCAGCGCCGTCACCCCGGCCGAGGTCAGCGTCCCCCAGACCAGCGTCCCGGTCTGGATCCCCAGCACCACCCCCCACGCCTGACGCCGCCGCCCGAGCGCGGACGTGCGCAGCACCAGCGCGGTATCGAGCCCGGGTGTGAGCGTGAGCAGCCCCACGACGAGGGCGAAGGACCACAGAGCCGTTGTCATCTCCATGGGCCTCGATGCTCTCACAGGCCCGATGGGGCCCTCGGGTCGACCTCCCGGAGCGAAGCGGGCCTGCGATATACGGGAGCAAGTGTTGCCGATACCGCAGGCCCGCAGGGGCCGCTCAGGTGACGTTGAGGCGGGCTGCCAGGCGCAGGAGGCCGGGGCTGAGGCGGGAGAGGAAGCGGGCGGCCTTGGCCTCGGGGGTGACGGGGACGACCGGCTTGCCGGTGCGGACGGCGGTGAGGATGGCGGTGGCGACCTTCTCCGGGGGGAAGCCGCGGCGGGCGTAGAGCCTGGCGGCGCGGGCCTGCTTGGCGGCCTGCTGGTCGGCGGTGGTCGCGGAGAAGGTGGAGGTGCGGGTGATGTTGGTGTTGACGATGCCCGGGCAGATGGTGGAGACGCCGATGCCGTGCCCGGCGAGTTCGGCGCGCAGGCAGTCCGAGAGCATGAACACCGCGGCCTTGCTGGTCGCGTACGCGGTGAGCGCCTTGGACGGCAGGTAGGCGGCGGCCGAGGAGACGTTGACCAGATGGCCGCCGCGGCCGCGGTCGGCCATCAGCGTGCCGAAGGCGCGGCAGCCGTGGATGACGCCCCAGAGGTTGACGTCCAGGACGCGCTGCCACTCCTTCTCGGTGGTCTGCAGGAACGTCCCGGAGTGGCCGATGCCGGCGTTGTTGACCACCACGTCGGGCACCCCGTGCTCCTCCGCGACCGTCTGGGCGAAGGCGTCCACCGCAGCGCCGTCGGCGACGTCCACCCGGTAGGCGTGTGCCTGCGGGCCGAGCAGCGAGGCGAGTTCGGCGGTGCGCTCGGCGGCGGCGAGGTCGAGGTCGCAGACCACGACGCGGGCGCCGGCCTCGGCGAAGGCGAGCGCGGTGGCCCGGCCGATGCCGCTGCCGCCGCCGGTGACGACGACCAGCCGGCCGTCGCCCTGCTCCCGGGCCGGCTCGGCGGTCCCGCGTTCGATGCGGGTGGTGAACTCGCGGACCATCTCGGCCACGGTAGCTCCCTTCTCCAGCAGCGCCGACCAGTGGCCGGCGTGCAGCGTCCGTCGGGTCAGCTCGGGCACCCAGCGCTCCAGCCCCTCGGAGAGGAACGGCGCGACGTAGCGGTCCCGGGTGAGGGTGATCAGCTGGACCGGCACCTGCGTCGGCCGCTCGCGCGGACTGCGCAGCGTGGGGCGGAAGTTGGCCCGGTACAGCTCGATGCCGCGGACGGCGTCGCGGCGCAGGCCGGGCTGCGGGTGGTCGGGCCGCGGGGTGACCTGCTCCAGGTCGCGCAGCACCCGCGGCCAGGCCCGGGCCAGGCCCAGGCGCCACACGCCGGGGGCGAGGAAGGGCAGGTGGAAGGCCGTGATGTACCAGGAGTGCAGGCCCTGGTGGAGGAGTTGGCGCAGGTGGCGCGGGGTGGGCCGGCGCATCCGGTGGCGCAGCCAGTAGCCCATGTGGTCCAGGCAGGGGCCGGACATGGTGGTGTACGAGGCGATCCGCCGCTCGGAGCCGGGCTCGGTGACGGCCTCCCAGGACTGCAGCGAGCCCCAGTCGTGGGCGACCACGTGCACCGGGCGGTCGGGGCTGACGGCGTCGGCGACCGCGAACAGGTCGGCGGCCAGGTGCTCCAGCCGGTAGCCGTCCCGGGTGGCGGGTACCCCGGACTCGCCGGCGCCGCGCACGTCGTAGCGGACCACGCGGTGGTCGCGGGCGAGGTCGGCGGCGACGTCGTCCCAGACCGCGTGGGTGTCCGGGTAGCCGTGCACCAGGAGGACGGTGGGGGCGGCCGGGTCACCCTGTTCGAAGACGGCGAGCGGGAGGCCGTCGGAGTGCACGGTGCGGCGGCGCACGGGCGGGGCGGCCGGCGCCTTCGGGGCGGCTGCGGCCTTCGGGGCGTCTGCGGCGGGGGTGGTCATCGGGCGGCCTCCAGGGCAACGTCGTGGGCGGCGCCCGCCGTCCAGCGGCGGACGTGCGGCAGGTCGTCGTCGAGCCAGTGGGCGTCGTCCTCGGTGACCACCAGCAGTTCCTCGAACTTGATGCCCACGCCGCGGAAGCCGATGTGCGGCTCGACCGCCCACAGGCCCGGGGTGGGCGCGTGGCGGGACGACCGGCCGTCCGCCCAGAGCGGTGAACGGCCTTGCAGGCGCTCGGAGATCAGCTCGCGCCCGAGGGTCTGCAGGGTGCGCACGCCGAAGCCGAGGACGTTGACCCCGGCCGGGCCGCGCACGGTGGTGCGGGTGACCTGATGGCCGATCACCCGGCCCGGGTAGACCTGGTGGCGGTTGTCGTAGCCGTGCGCGGCGATCTGCGCGTCCACGGCCGCGTACACCTCGTCGAGCGGACGGCGGGCGCGCACCTCGGCGAGGATCAGCTCGCGGTACACCTGGAGGTCGGCGGCCAGGCGGTCCCAGACCCGGTTCTCACCGACCTTGCCGCCGTAGCCGATGTCGGCGGTGTAGCCGTCGACGATGGGCGCGCAGTCCAGGACGTACGGCATGCCCTCCTCCAGGCGGCGTTTGCCGGCGAAGAACTGGAGCGGGGTGTGGAAGTGCCGGAAGGCCGTGCGGTCGCCGAACCAGGCGAACGGGACGTGGAAGAAGTCCTGCACCCCGGCGGCGACCAGGCGGCGTCGCAGTTCGGAGGTGGCCTGGCGCTCGGTGACGCCCGGTTCGATCCAGGCGGCGACCTGTTCGGCGCAGTCGTAGGCGAGTTGCTGGGTCTCGCGGAAGCGGGCGAGGTCGCGCTCGTCGTAGGGGAAGGTCGGGGGGTTCGCCATCGGGGCTCCTTCTACAGGTCGAGCACGCTACAGGTCGAGCACCAGGGTCTCGCCCTCGGCGGCCCGGGAGACGCAGGGCAGCACGGCGCCGGCGGCACGCTGCTCGGGGGTGAGCCGGCGGTCCCGGTGCTCGGGCGTACCGGCCAGCAGGCGGACCTCGCAGGTGCCGCAGAAGCCCTGGTGACAGGAGTACGGGAGGTCGGGGCGGGCTTCGCGCAGCACGTCCAGGGCGGAGCGGTCGGCGGGGACGTCCAGCGCCGGGCCGTCGACGCCCAGGCGCAGGGCGAAGGGCTCGCCGCCGACGATCGGGGCGGCACCGAAGCGCTCGAAGTGCAGGGCGGTGGAGGGGGATTCGTCCAGGGCGCGCTGCACGGCGGTGAGCATCGGGGCCGGGCCGCAGCAGTAGACGGCGGCGCCGTGCGGGGCGTGGGCGAGCAGGTCGGCGCCGGTCGGCACGCCGTGCTCGTCGTCGGTGCGCAGCACCACCCGGCACGGGTCGAGGGCGCGCAGCTCGTCCGCGTACGGGAGGGTGTCGGCGCTGCGGCCGACGTGCACCAGGCGCCAGTCCAGGCCGTGCCGCTGCGCCTCGCGGGCCATCGGGAGCAGCGGGGTGATGCCGATGCCGCCGGCGAGCAGCAGGACGGCGGGCTCGGCGCAGAAGGCGAAGCCGTTGCGCGGGCGGCGGGCGGTGAGGCGGCTACCGGAGTGCAGGGTGTCGTGGATCTCGACGGAGCCGCCGCCGCCCTCGGGCAGTCGCCGTATGGCGATCCGGTAGGCGGCGCGGTCGGCGGGGTCGCCGCAGAGCGAGTAGTGGCGTTCGCGGCCGGAGGGCAGGGCGAGGCGCAGGTGGGCGCCGGGCTGCCAGTCGGGGAGCGGTCCGCCGGAGGGGTCGGCGAGTCGCAATTCGACGACGTCGGAGGCGAGTTGGCGGCGGGCGGCGACGACCAGCTGGAGCGGCGGGGTGGGGCGGCTGAGCGGGCGGCGGGGGTTGCGGCGCAGCAGGGGGCTGCCGAGGGCCGGGGTGTAGCGGTCGCCGAAGGCGGTGAGCCGGCGCATGAACGCGTCGGCGCGGGGGCGGCCGTAGAGGTCGGGGGGCGGGTTGAGCAGGTCCATCCGGCGGTCCTTGGCGTCTGGGAGGGGGCGCGGGCGACGGGTGACAAGTTTCAGAGTTCAGATTTCAGATAACAGATAACGTTTTCTGTTATCTGTTATCTGAAATCTGTCGCCTGAACTCTGTCAGTGGCCCCCTGCCGCCGCGCGGGCGGCCGGGGAGGCGGCGAGGTAGCCGAGGGCCTGGCTGGAGGAGCCCTCCTGGGTGGGGTGGTAGCCGGGCCGCAGGTAGCGCAGGCCGGAGCGGATCGACCGGAGCGGATCGGGCAGCAGGCCGCGCTTGGCGATCTTGCCGGCCTCGCGCCAGGTGGGCTTGAGCCGTCCGCCGAGGGTGGGGTCGGCGGCGAGCAGGAAGCGGGCGCCGCGCACCCAGAGGTGGACGAGCAGCGGCCCGGAGACCGCCATGCCGCGGACCCGGCGCAGGTAGCCGGGGTCGAGGTGGACCATCAGGTCGAAGGCGACACTGCGGTGTTCGACCTCCTCGGCGCCGTGCCAGCGCAGCAGGTCGAGCATCGTCGGGTCGGCCTTGGCGCGGTCCAGGCCAGGGGAGTTGAGCGCCCAGTTGCCGAGGAAGGCGGTGAAGTGCTCGATCGCCGCCACGAAGGCGACCCGCTCGATGAGGTTCTCGCGTCGCCGCGCGGGGCTGAGCCCGGGCTTGTCACCGAGGACGCGCTGGAACAGCCAGGCGATCTGCCGGACGTACGGACGCGGGTCGAGCCCCTGGCCGAGCAGGTGGTCGAGGACCTCCTGGTGCGCCTCGGCGTGGATGGCCTCCTGGCCGATGAACCCGAGGACCTCCTCGCGCAGTTGCTCGTCGCGGATGAGCGGCAGCGCCTCCTTGAAGACCTTGACGAACCAGCGCTCGCCCTCGGGCAGCAGCAGGTGCAGCACGTTGATGACGTGGGTGGCCATCGGCTCGTCAGGAATCCAGTGCAGCGGCAGCCGGTCCCAGTCGAAGCGGACGTCCCGGGGTTCGAGGACGAGGCTGTCGTGGACGCGCGCGGCGGGGACGGCAAGGGCGGGTACGGGGGTTGAGCGGGGCACGGCAGGCCCTCCTGACCTCGGGGCGGCGGCTCGACTCAGGGAAACGTACTCGCGGGTAGCGGCCGGGACAAGGGGTTCGGCGACTCCTATCGACATCGAGTCTAATAAGTGACGCACTCCGGGGCCGTCACCGGAAACGCTTGCGAACGGACGCGCCCGTGAACGAACACGCCTGCGAACCGTCATGTCTGTGAACCAACACGCCCGCGGACAAACACGCGAGCCCCGCCGGATCACTCGGATCCGGCGGGGCCCACGGGAGCGACCGGCCGTCAGACCGCCATTGCCAGCATCAGCGGCGCCGCCCTGGCCGCCAGCAGTTCGGCGGCGGCCTTCAGCTTGTGCACGTTGTCCACCGGCATCGACGTGGCCAGGCAGCCGACCGTGCTGCCCGCCGTGATCGGGACGGCCGCGCACACCGTGCCGAGCGCGTACTCCTGGATGTCCAGCACCGGCACGGTGGCCGGCTGCCGCTCCAGCCGGTGCATCAGCTGGTCGGCGTCGGTGACGGTCCGGGAGGTGAGCCGGGCCACCGGGTGGCGGGAGAGGTGGTCCCAGCGGGCGTCCGCGTCGAGCTGGCCGAGCAGGCACTTGCCGATCGCGCTGGCGTGCGCGGTGGCCCGGAAGTCCACCCACTCCTGCACGGCCGGAGCGTACTCGGCCGCGGACACCGCCTCCACCGACAACTCGCCGTCGTGGTAGCGGGTGAAGTACACTGCCGCACCCAACTCGTCGCGCAGCTCGGCGAGTTTGCGGTTCAGTCGGGCCTTCACCAGCTGCTCCCGGTTGTGCTGGCCGAGCAGGGCGAAGGTACCGCCGAGCACCCAACCGCCGTCCTGGCACTGGAGGTAGCCCTCGATCTCCAGGATCTCGGCGAGCTGCCGGACGGTCGGCAGGCCGAGCGAGGTCTCCCGCGCGAGGGCGACCAGGGTGGCACCGTCAGGGTGCCGGTCGACGGCCTCCAGCAGTCTGAGGGCGTGCTGCAGGGAGGTGAACGGGCCGGCGAGGCCCTGGTCCAGCGCGGCGTGGCGACCCGGGGCTGGTGTCGACATGTCGTCCCCTTCCGATGTCCCCCCACGGAGCGACCGCGGGCGCCCTCCAGCCTATCGACCCGGCGGGCCCGGCGACTGCCGTCCGTGAATATCCGTGAACATTCCGTGGAGCACCCACCGATCGCCTGGAGGAACGGTAGTGGAGGACAGCACGACGGGCCCCTCCCCCACTGCCCGGGGAGAGGAGGCCGTCCCGCGGCCGCCGGGTTGCGGGGCCCCGGCGGCCGGTGGGGGCGGGTCAGTCGGTCAGCGGGGCGTCACGCGAGGCGCGCCACGACGGGGTGGCCCAGCCCTCGTTGCACGTGGCACGCCATAGCGAGGTGGCTCAGCCCTCGTCGCCCGCCCGCAGCTTGGCGACGGCCGCCTCCAGGCGGGCGCCGTACTCCTCGTCCGCGGCGTGGAAGTGGGCGAGGTTCTTCTCGACCACGTCGTCGCGGCTCACCTGAGCGAGGAAGCCCGCGATGTTGTCGATCAGCCGGGTCCTCTCGCCCGCGGACATCAGCCGGTACAGTTCGCCGGCCTGGAAGAAGTCGTCGTCCTTGGTGTGGGCCGGCGTGGTGTAGGTGCCCGTGTAGCCGTCCAGCCGGACCGGCGCGGCGAGCGCGGTGTCGGTCTGGGCGGGGCCGTCGTACGAGTTGGGCTCGTAGTTCTTGCCGCGGCCGGACTTGTTGACGGCGTGGAGGCCGTCGCGGCCGTAGTTGTCCGCCTCGGTGGCGCGCGGGGCGTTCACCGGCAGCTGGGTGTGGTTGACGCCGAGGCGGTAGCGCTGGGCGTCGGCGTAGGCGAACAGGCGGCCCTGGAGCATCTTGTCCGGGGAGGGGCCGATGCCGGGCACGAAGTTGTTCGGCGAGAACGCGGACTGCTCGACGTCGGCGAAGACGTTCTCCGGGTTCCTGTTGAGCACCAGGCGGCCGACCTTGACCAGCGGGTAGTCGGCGTGCGGCCACACCTTGGTGAGGTCGAACGGGTTGAAGCGGTAGTCCGCGGCCTCGGCCACCGGCATCAGCTGGACGTAGAGGGTCCAGGACGGGAACACGCCGCGCTCGATGGCCTGGTGCAGGTCGCGCTGGTGCGAGTCGGCGTCGGCACCGAGCACCTCGGCGGACTGGTCGCCGTCCAGCGAGCGGATGCCCTGGTTGGTCTTGAAGTGGTACTTGACCCAGTAGGCGTCGCCCTCGGCGCTGACCCACTGGTAGGTGTGCGAGCCGTAGCCGTTCATGTGGCGGTAGGAGGCCGGGATGCCGCGGTCGCCGAACAGCCAGGTGATCTGGTGGGTCGAGGCGGGCGAGTGGGCCCAGAAGTCCCAGACGTTGTCCGCCTCCTGCACGCCGGTGTACGGGTCGCGCTTCTGCGAGTGGATGAAGTCGGGGAACTTGAGCGGGTCCTTGATGAAGAACACCGGGGTGTTGTTGCCGACCAGGTCGTAATTGCCCTGCGCGGTGTAGAACTTCAGCGCGAAGCCGCGCGGGTCGCGCACCGCGTCGCTGGAGCCCAGGTTGCCGGCCACGGTGGAGAACCGCAGGAAGACCTCGGTGCGCTTGCCGACCTCGGCGAGGAAGTCCGCGCGGGTGTACTGCGACACCTCGTCGGTGACCTCGAAGTAGCCGTACGCGCCGGAGCCGCGGGCGTGCACGACGCGCTCCGGGATGCGCTCGCGGTTGAAGCGGGCCAGCTTCTCCAGCAGCTGCTGGTCCTGGATCAGCAGCGGGCCGTACTCGCCGGCCGAGGCCGAGTTCTGGTTGTCGGCGACCGGGGCGCCGGACTCCGTGGTCAGGATCTTGGACATGGAGGGTCCTTCAGGTGTCGATAAAAGCAGTGCGTGGAGAGTGAAATGACGCAGCGTCAGTTTGTGGCACAGGGCTCCGCCGGATCGCCGAACGGGCGTCAGGCGCCCAGCAGGCGCCACACCGCCGAGCGGCGGCGGGAGGAGTGCTCGCCGTCGGGGCCGTCGGCGGGCCGGAGCGCGGCGACGGCGCCGGCGGCCGCGGTCTGGTCCGCCAGCGGGCGGGCGGCGGTCAGCGCGGCGGCCTCGTCGGCGGTCAGGCCGGCCTCGGTGAGGGCCGCGGCGGCCTCGGCGGCCGGGACGGCGTTGAACCAGCGCAGCGCGAGGGCCGCGCGGCCGGCCTCGGTGAGGCGGCCGGTGAGCCGGAGGCGGGCGAGGCCGCCGTCCGGGTGGACGTTGATGCGCACGTGGGTCACCGGGCGGCCGGCGTCGAGCCGGAAGCGGTGCCGGGTGTCGGGCTGCAGGCGGGTACGGGGCAGGATCTCGAACCATTCGCCGTCGGCCGGGTCCGCCCCGGTCGAGGCGTCGAAGCCGACGAGGTCGGCCCAGCCGGGGGCATTGGCGACGAAGTGGGTGGTGTCCACCTCGGCGGCCAGGGCCTCACCGCCCCCGGCCAGGGCGATCTGCACCCAGTCGTTGGCCTTGTCGCGCCGACGCCGGGTCTCCCAGCCCTCGCCCATGACGGAGGCGCGGCCGGGAGCGTTCAGGTTGTGCGGGGAGGAGAAGTAGCGGTCGGACGCCGCCTCGGCCACGCCGCCGTACTCCTGGGCGGCCAGGTCGAAGGTGAGGCCGTCCAGTTCGCGCGGGTCGGGCAGCACCTCGCCGTGGACGCGCAGCCGGGCGACGCCGCCGTCCGGGAAGATGTTGAGGCGGATGTGGGTGTAGCGGTTGGCGTCCTCGACGGCGAACTCGTGGGCGGTGTCGCCCTGGAGCGGGGTGCGCGGCACCAGCGTGGTCCACTCGGCGTCCGCGACTTCCTCGGGCGAGGGGTGGCCGGGCACGGAGGCGGCCTCGACGGAGGCGCTCTCCGGGTAGTTGCCGGTGAAGTGGGCGGTGTCCACGACCAGGCCGCGGACCACACCGCCGGCGCCGAGCCGGACGATCGCCCAGTCGTGGTCCTGGTCGGTGGGGTGGGGCTGGTCGGCGGAGACGCCGCGGCGGCGCTTGGACTCCCAGCCGTCCATGATCTGGCCCTTGTGGCCGAAGGTGTGCGGGCGGAACTCGGCGGGCTTGGCGACCAGGAGGTTCTCGGCGTCGGCGAAGGTGTCCTCGTTGGTGGCGACGACGCCCGCGCCGAGCAGCCGCGAGGCCAGGTTGACCAGCTCGGTGAAGGGAGCGCTCGGGGTGTCGGCAGTGGTCACGAAGTCTCCTCAGGACGGGCGATCGGACGGGGTGGTGGGGGCGGCGGCGGGCCGGGTGAGCGGGCGGCCGAAGGGCTCGGCCGAGACGTCCACCGCGCGGCCGCGCAGCCAGGTGGTGCGGACCGCGCCGGTCAGCGTCCGGCCCGCGTACGGGGTCACGGGGTTGCGGTGGTGCAACTCGCGGGGGTGGACGGCGAATTCGCCGTCGGGGTCGAAGGCGACCAGGTCGGCGTCGCAGCCCGCCGCGATGGCGCCCTTGACCCCGGTGAGGCCGGCGAGTTCGGCCGGTCCGGCGGACATCCAGCGGACCACGTCGGCGAGGCCGTGGCCGCGGCGGCGGGCCTCGGTCCAGATCGCCGGCAGGCCCAGTTGCAGGGAGGCGATGCCGCCCCAGGCGGCCGCGAAGTCACCGCTGCCGCCGTACTCGGGCAGCAGCTTGAGGTCGGGGGTGGAGGGCGAGTGGTCGGAGACGACGGCGATGAACTCGCCGTCCGCCAGGGCCTGCCAGAGCAGGTCGCGGTTGGTCTCGTCGCGGATCGGCGGGCAGCACTTGAAGGCGGTGTCGCCGTCCGGCACCTGCTCGGCCGCCAGGGTCAGGTAGTGCGGGCAGGTCTCGGCGGTGACCTGGACGCCGTCCTCGCGGGCCTGGCGCAGCAGCGGCAGCACGGCGGCGGAGGAGACGTGCAGGATGTGGACGCGGGCGCCGGTGCGCCGGGCGGTGTCGAGCAGGACGGCGACGGCAGCGGTCTCCGCGTCGGCGGGGCGGGAGGCGAGGAAGTCGCGGTAGTGGACGCCGGGTTGCTGCGGGGCGGCGGCCAGCACGGCCGGGTCCTCGGCGTGGATGATCGCCAGCGCCCCGAGCCGGGCCTGCTCGGCCAGCGCGGCCTCCAGGTCCGCGGCCTCGACGTGCGGGAACTCGTCGACGCCGGAGGGGGCGAGGAAGCTCTTGAAGCCGAACACGCCGGCCTCGTGCAGCGGCGCGAGGTCCGGGACGTTGCCGGGGACGGCGCCGCCCCAGAAACCGAGGTCGACCCAGGCCTGGCCGTCCGCGGCCTTCCGCTTGGCGGCCAGGCCGTCCAGCGTGGTGGTGGGCGGGACGGAGTTGAGCGGCATGTCGATGATCGTGGTGACGCCGCCGGCCGCGGCGGCCCGGGTGGCGGTGGCGAAGCCCTCCCACTCGGTGCGGCCGGGCTCGTTGACGTGCACGTGGGTGTCGACCAGGCCGGGCAGCAGGGCGGTGTCGCCGAGGTCGGCGAGGCCGCCGTCGCCGTCGGGTCGGTCGCCCGCGAGGAGCGAGCCGTACGCGGCGACCTGCTCGATCTTCCCGTCCCGGATCAGCACGTCGGCGGGGCGCTCACCGTCGGGCAGGACCACCCGTCGGGAGCGGATCACCGCTGGCTGGCTGAAAGGCATGGGAGACCTCCGAAACCTGGAAGTTGGGGGTGGGCGCCGGGCAGGAACCGGGCTTGAACCGGGCGGGGAACCGGGAGGGAACCGGGCGGGGAAGCGAAGGATTGCCGGGAGCCTAGGCCCGCCTTCAACAAAACGTCAATGGAGGAACGTACGAGGGAAACGTACGGGGGATCCGCACGCCCCATCGGCATGAGGGATCGGCCCGACCGATCGGCGTGCGGGACCGGGGTGCGGCGGATCGGCACGAGGGATCAGCCGGCCAGCAGCTCGCCCGCCAGCCGCTCCCCCGCGACCTCGGCCAGCTCGCCGGCCTTGGTCATGCTGTCCCCCGGCCGCTCGGCGAGGTCAGTGAGGGCGATCGCGGCGGTGAACCCGGCGGCCCGCCACTCGGGCTCGGACAGCTCCAGCCGCCCCGCCACGGCAGCTACCCGAACCCCCGCCCGGGCGGCCGCCGCGGCAACGCCGGCGGGGGCCTTGCCGTGGAGCGTCTGCGCGTCCAGACAGCCCTCGCCGGTCACGACGAGGCGTGCCCCACGCACGGCCTCGTCGAAACCCAGCAGTTCGAGCAGCAGCTCGATACCGGGTCGCATGGTGGCGCCGAGCAGCGCGAGGGCGGCGAAGCCCACCCCGCCGGCGGCCCCGGCGCCGGGGGCGTCGCGCACGTCCCGTCCGGTGGCCAGGGCGACCTGGTCGGCGAAGCGGGTCAGGCCCTCCTCCAGGATCACCAGGTCGTCGCCGTCGGCGCCCTTCTGCGGGCCGTAGACGGCGGTGGCGCCGCGCGGGCCGAGCAGCGGGTTGTCCACGTCGCAGGCCACGACGATCTCGACGCCGGCCAGCACGTCGGCCAGCGGGCCGGGCTCGATCCGGTCGAGCCTGCGCAACGCGGCTCCGCCGGGGGGCAGTTCGGCGCCCTCGACGTCGAGCAGGCGGGCCCCGAGGGCCTGGACCATGCCCGCGCCGCCGTCGGTGCAGGCGCTGCCGCCGAGGCCGAGCACGATCCGCTTGGCGCCGAGCGCCACGGCCCGGCCGATCAGCTGGCCGACGCCGTAGGAGCCGGCCGCGAGCGGGGCGGTGCGGCCGCCGGGGAGCCGGGCGAGACCGGAGGACTGCGCCAGCTCGACCACGGCGGTATCCTCCCGCACGGCCAGCGCGGCGCCCACCGGCAGTCCGGTCGGACCGGCCACCTTGGCCGGGACGCGGGTGAAGCCGGCCGCGAGCGCGGCGGCCAGGGTGCCCTCGCCGCCGTCGGCGACGGGCAGTTCGCGCACCTCGACGCCGGGCGCGGCGCGCCGGACGCCGGCGGCGATCCGGGCGGCGACCTCGGCGCCCTCCAGGGTGCCCTTGAACTTGTCGGGAGCTACGACCACATGGCCCTGGTGGGGGGTGACGGGCATGGTGCGGTCCTCACTTCCGTACGGGGTCTGGCGATGTTTCGACAGCCTGTGCCAAGCATGGGCCCGGGTGCACCTGGGGTGCGACCCCCCGTCAGGAGAAACGTCCCCGCTCGGGAGACTCGGGAGATACGCCCCCGGCCAGGAGATACGCCTCCCGCCGGGAGGGTGCGACTCCCGTCGGGAGGGTGCGACCCCCTCCCCGCCGTTCCCCTCGTCCCGCTTCCGACGTACGAGAGGCTCCCCTCGACGGGGAGGGGGCCAGGCGAGGCGTACCGGCACGACCGAAGTGCCCCCGACAGGGGAGGTACGCATCACCGGCTGGATCGACCGGCGGGCGGGCGGATGAGCCCCGGTCCCGGCCGCCGGTCGGGTCTGGCCTCCTGGTGGCGCGGGCACGACCGGATGAGGTACACGCCACCAGGAGGAGTTCACGAAGGCCCGAGGAGCCCCGGGGCCTACTTGACCTCGCGGCCCGAGAGGCGCTCGACGCCGCGCAGCAGCGCCGAGTGGTCGAGCGAGCCGTCGCCGTTGGCGCGGGCGGAGGCGACCAACTGGGCCACCACGGCGCCGACCGGCAGCGCGGCGCCCACGGCGCGGGCGGCGTCGGTGACGATGCCCATGTCCTTGTGGTGCAGGTCGATCCGGAAGCCGGGGGCGAACTCGCGGCCGACCATGTTCGCCTTCTTGCGGTTCAGCACGGTCGAACCGGCCAGGCCGCCGCCGAGCACGTCCAGCGCGGCGGGCAGGTCGACGCCGGCGTTCTCCAGGAACACCACGGCCTCGGCGAGCACCTGGATGTTGACGGCGACGATCAGCTGGTTGGCGGCCTTGACGGTCTGGCCGGCGCCGGACGGGCCGACGTGGATGACCGTGGTGCCCAGGACGTCGAACAGCGGCTTGGCCTCGGCGAAGTCCTCGGCGGCACCGCCGACCATGATCGACAGCACCGCCTCGACGGCACCGGCCTCGCCACCGGAGACCGGGGCGTCCAGGGTGCGCACGCCCTTCTCCTTGGCGGCCGCCTCGACCTTCTGGGAGGTCTGCGGGGTGATCGAGGACATGTCGATCACGAGGGTGCCGGGCCTGGCGTTCTCCAGCACGCCGCCCTCGCCCAGGACGGCCTGCTCGACGTGCGGGTCCGCCGGAACCATGGTGATGACGACCTCGGCGTCCTTCACCGCGTCCGCGATGCTGGTGGCGCCGTGGCCGCCGGCCGCGACCAGGGCGTCGATCTGCGGCTGGGTGAGGTTGTAGCCGGTGACGTGGTGGCCGGCCTTGACCAGGTTGGCGGCCATCGGGCTGCCCATGATGCCGAGGCCGATGAAGGCGATCTTGCGGCTCATCGCGTCGTTCCTTACGTCGTTCGTGGGGTGGGGAGGGTGGTGGGCCGGGCTTGCTCGGCGGCGTGCGGCCCGCCTAAGCAGCGGTGCCGTGCCCGCTCACGCGGCGGCGGTGCCCGCCTACTCGGCGCCTACTCGGCGACTACTCGGCGGCGCGGTGCTCGCGCGGCAGCCACCCGAAGCTGTCGGCGCTGACGCCGGTGGAGGGCCGGTACTCCAGGCCGATCGGGCCGGTGTAGCCGGCGGCGGTGAGCCGGGCGAAGAGGTCCTCGAAGTCCAGCCCGCCGGTGCCGGGCTCGTTGCGGCCCGGGTTGTCGGCGATCTGCACGTGGCCGAACCGGTCGGCGTAGGCGTCGATGACGGCCGGCAGGTCCTCGCCGTTCCTGGCCAGGTGGTACAGGTCGCAGAGGAACTTCGCGTTGCCCAGGCCGGTGGCGGCGTTGACCTTGTCGACCACCTCGACCGCGGCGGCCGCGGAGACCAGCGGGTAGTCCGGGGACTCCGCCGTGTTGAGGGCCTCGATCAGCAGGATCGCACCGATCTCGTACGCGGCCCCGGCGGCGAGCACCAGGTTCTCCAGCGCGAGGGCGTCCTGCTCGGCGGCCTCGACGCCTTCGATCCGGTTGCCGTACAGCGCGTTGAGCGCCTTGGCGCCGAGCGAGGCGGCGAGCCCCGCGGCGACCGGGACGTTGGCCCGGAAGCGGTCCCTCTCGGAGGGCACCGAGACGGTGCCACGGGCCCCGAGGGTGAGGTCGTCCAGGAAGTTGAGGCCGGTGAGCCGCACGCCCGCGTCGCCGAAGGCCTTGCGGAGGGTGTCCAGCTCGGCTTCGGACGGGGTGGGCTCGGCGCCGAAGGGCCACCACAGCTCGGCGGCGGTGAAACCGGCGGCGGCGGCCGCGGCGGGACGCTCCAGCAGCGGCAGTTCGCCGAACAGGATCGACAGGTTGACCGTGAAGCTGTGCCGGGAAGCGGCCGTCACGTCACTCACCTCTCACTCTCTTCCGAGATCCGCAACTTCCACGATCCGGAAGAGGGATTCTGCTTGGTGGAAGCATCTCCGGCTCGGCGAGCAGATGTCAAGACCGCCGCAACATTTTGTTGAAGAAGCCCGGGCGCGAACCCGGAAACCCCCTCCCGCCGGCACCGCGGCCGTCTGATCGACCGGCCCCTGCCCGCCCGCACCGGCGCTCGCTACAGTGAGCACGTGCGATTGATGGTGGAGTTCACGACAGAACCGTTCGAACTGGACACGTTCCCCGAGCACGCCGCGGCGGCCCGCCAGGTCGTCGACGAGGCCGGCCTGGCCGTCTCGGTCGGCCCCTTCGGGACCGGCGCCGAGGGCGAGGCCGACCAGGTGCTCGCCGCGGTGACCAAGCTGCTCCGGGAAACCCTGACCGCGGGCGCGACCCGGATCTCGGTCCAGGTCAGCGTGCTCGGCGAGGAGGGCGGTACGCCGTGACCGAGCACGTGGAGCACCCGCTCGCCCTGGCCATCAAGCCACTGCTCGACGCCGTCGGCGCGACGCCCGTCCGACTGGACGAGGCGAAGTCCGAGGACGTCGTCCTGGAGTGGGAGGGCGCCCCGGCGCTCGCCGTCCGGCTGCCGCACCTGAGCAGCGCCCTGGACCGACTGCTGGCCGAGATGGCCCGCCAGTTCGACGGCCGCCCGCTGGCCGAGCTGGATCGCGGGGAGAAGCAGCGGGTCGTCGCCCTCCTGGAGGAGCGCGGCGCCTTCACCGTCCGCCACGGGGTCGAGACGGTCGCCTCGGCACTCGGCGTCAGCCGGTTCACGGTGTACAACTACCTCAACCGCCAGGACGGCTCGAAGCCCTCCTGACCCCGGTCGATCCCCCGGTCGATTCCTCCAGCACTTCCGCCAGGACCTCCGCCAGGACTTCCTCCTGACGGAAACCTTCCGAACGGACGGACCCCGCCGGCGCGGCCAGTCTGAACCAGCCCCCGGCGGGGCGCACTTGGCGAATCGCACACGAATCGCGCCGGCAACGGCGGCCGGTTCAAAACGTAACCACCAACCGTTCAACAAAGTGTTGACGGCCGGGTGGGGTGGATCTAGCTTGTGCGGGTGGCACCACTCTTCAGGAGGTCCACCCGTGACCAACCACCCCCACACCCTTGACGCCCTGGCCGCGGCCGACGCCGCGGACCTGGAAGCCGTTCTGCTGGAGGTCTGCCCCAGCCCCCACTGGGCCGCCGACGTCGCGCGGGCCAGGCCCTGGCCCGACCGGGAGTCCCTGCTCACCGCCAATGCGGCGGCCATGGCCGGACTGACGGTCGCCGACCTGCACGACGCGATGGCCGGCCACGCCCGGATCGGCAAGCCCAAGACCGACGACGCCAGCTCGCAGCGGGAGCAGGCCGGCATCCAGGGCGCGGACCGAGCCCTCCTCGACGAACTGCACGAGGCCAACGCCGCCTACGAGGCCAAGTTCGGCCACGTGTTCCTGATCTGCGCGACCGGCCGCACCGCGGCCACCATGCTCGCCGCCCTGCGCGAGCGCCACCCCAACGACGCCGCCACCGAGGCGGAGATCGTCCGGGGCGAACTGCGCAAGATCAACGACATTCGGCTCAATCGCCTGCTCGACGCATCCTGACGGGCCCTGGCGAACCCTGACAGATCCTGACGGATCGTTAGAATCTGCTGACGAATGATCACCTCTGCCATCAGTAAGGTCACTTCACCCATGACTGGCATCTCCACCCACGTGCTCGACACCAGCCTCGGCCGCCCGGCCGAGGGCGTCCCGGTCGAGCTCGCACTGCACACCGAGGGTGGCTGGCAGGTGCTCGGCACCTCCGCCACGGACTCCGACGGCCGGGCCAAGGACCTGCCGGCCGTGGAGGCGGGCTCGGTCGTCCGGCTGCTCTTCGACACCCGCGCCTACCACGCGCTCAAGTCCGCGGAGCCGCCGTTCTTCCCCGAGGTCTCGATCGTCTTCACGGTCGCGCCCGCGCAGCACCACTACCACGTGCCGCTGCTGCTCAACCCGTTCGGATACTCGGTCTACCGCGGAAGCTAGTAGACCGACCTGGAAGCCCTAGGAGCCACGTCATGGCCCACGTGCTCGGTCAGAACCAGTACGGCAAGGCGGAGAACCGCATCGTGCGGGTCTACCGCGACTCCACCCGGCACGAGATCAAGGACCTGAACGTCTCGGTCTCCCTCCGGGGCGAGTTCGAGGACGTCCACCTCACCGGGTCGAACGCCAACTGCCTCCCCACCGACACCACCAAGAACACCGTGTACGCCTTCGCCAAGGAGCACGGGATCGAGTCGGCCGAGGCCTTCGGCATCATCCTGGCCCGCCACTTCGTCGACGACACCGAGCGCGGCGTCGTGCACAGCGCCCGGATCCGGATCGAGGAGTACGCCTGGGACCGGATCAAGACGCCGGACAACTCGGCCCGCTTCATCGGCTCGGAGGAGGTCGGCCACTCCTTCGTCCGCAACGGCCAGGAGACCCGCACCACCGAGATCGTCTACGACGGCGAGACCGTCCAGGTCGTCTCCGGCCTCAAGGACCTCATCGTCATGAACTCCACCAACTCGGAGTTCTGGGGCTACATCAAGGACAAGTACACCACCCTGCAAGAGGCGTACGACCGCATCCTCGCCACCCAGGTCACTGCTCGCTGGAAGTACGGCTACGACGGCCGGGACGACCAGGCCCAGCCCAACTGGAACCGCTCCTACACCCACGTGCGGCGGCACCTGCTGGAGGCCTTCGCCGAGACCTACTCCTACTCGCTGCAGCAGACCCTGCACTCGATGGGCACCCGGGTCCTCAACAACCGCGCCGAGGTCGACGAAGTCCGCCTGGAGCTGCCCAACAAGCACCACTTCCTCGTCGACCTGGAGCCCTTCGGCCTCAAGAACGACAACGAGGTCTACTACGCCGCCGACCGGATGTACGGCCTCATCGAGGGCACCGTGCACCGCGAGGGCGTCGTCCCGGTCATCCCCGTCGCCTGACCGCCCCACCCCACCCCCATGGACACCGCCCGGAATCGCCGCACCCGCCGGCCCCCGAACGCCGGCCGCGTCCGGGCGGGCCGCAGTACCCGCACCACCAGCCCCACCAGCCCCACCAGCCCCACCAGCCCCACCAGCCCCACCAGCACGATCTGCCCCACCAGCGCCACCCGTTCCACCAGTTTCTCCACCCCCACCCACCGGAGTTCGTGTCTGCCTCGCGGCGGCCGGCCCGGGGCACTGGAGAAGCGCCCCGAGGGACTCCTGCACCGCCGTCCCGCCCTCGGGGCAGCTCCAGCGCCGCGGGCGCGCCGGGAGTCACGGGCACAAGAGGGGCTCGACATGGCACCCAGCGACACCAGCAGTAAAGACGGCGGTTCCACCCCGGAAAGAACCCCTGGCCCGGACGGCACGTCGGCACACCTCCCCGGTGAGCCGTCCGGGCCCGGAACCCACCCCGTGGACGAGTTGCTGCCCCCGGTGAAGCTCTTCTCCACCGGACTCCAGCACGTCGCCGCGATGTACGCGGGAGTCGTCGCACCCCCGCTCATCGTCGGCGCCGGCGTCGGGCTCTCCCCCGCCGAACTCGCCCTGCTCATATCGGCCAGCCTGTTCACCGCCGGACTGGCCACCCTGCTCCAGACCCTCGGCATCTGGAAGATCGGCGCGCGACTGCCGTTCGTCAACGGCGTCTCCTTCGCGGGAGTCGCGCCCATGATCGCCATAGCCAAGGGCTCCATCGAAAGAACGGGGGGCCCGAAGGACGCCCTCCCGGTGATCTTCGGAGCGGTGATCGTCGCGGGGCTCCTGTGCTTCCTCGCGGCACCGTACTTCTGCAAGCTCATCCGGTTCTTCCCCCCGGTCGTCCAGGGCACCGTGATCACCCTCATCGGGGTGTCCCTGCTTCCGGTGGCGGTCAACTGGGCGCGCGGCGGCTCGCCGGGCGCCCCCGGATACGGCTCCATGCGGGCCGTCGGGCTCGCCGCGATCACCCTCGTCGCGGTGGTGCTCTGCAACCGGCTGCTGCGCGGCTTCTGGCAGCAGCTCTCGTTGCTCATCGGCCTGGCGCTCGGCACCCTGATCGCCTTCCCGCTGGGCCTGGCCGACTTCGGCGCGGTCAAGGACGCGAAGGTCTTCGCGCTCCCCTCCCCGTTCCACTTCGGCGCGCCCGTCTTCGACGCCGCCGCGATCGTCTCGATGTGCATCGTCATGGTGGTCGCCATGACCGAGTCCACCGCCGACATGCTCGCCCTGGGCAAGATCGTCGAGCGCGAGGCCGACGAACCCACGCTCGCCGCCGGCCTGCGGGCCGACGGACTGGCCACCGCGCTCAGCCCCGTCTTCAACGGCTTCGCCGCCAGCGCCTTCGCCCAGAACATCGGGCTGGTGGCGCTGACCAAGATCCGCAGCCGCTTCGTGGTCGCGGCCGGCGGCGGCATCCTGATCCTGCTCGGGCTCTTCCCCGTACTCGGGTCGCTCGTCTCCCTGGTACCGCAGCCCGTCCTGGGCGGCGCCGGGATCGTGCTCTTCGGCACCGTCGCGGCGAGTGGCATCCGCACCCTCGCGGAGGCTGGGATGGAATCCAGCTCGAACACCATCCTGGTGTCCGTGTCACTCGGCGTCGGCATCATCCCCATCGCGGTGCCGACCTTCTACGACTCCTTCCCGGAGGCCGTCCGGACCCTGATGCACTCCGGAATCTCGGCCGGCTGCGTGATGGCCGTCCTGCTCAACCTGCTCTTCCACCACGTCGGAGCCGCCCGCCGGACCAGAACCGGCCAGGCCTCCGGCGCGACGGTGCCGACGGCGACACCGTCCTGACCGACCCGGGAGGGGTACACGCCGCGCGGCGCACGCCCCTCCCGGCCCTCCCCCATAGGAGTGACACCATGGCAGTCCAGCCCCCACCCGCCGACCAGCGGATCGTCATCGAGAACGTCGCGATCGCCACCGTCGACGCCGACGACACCGAGTACGCCCGCGGCCACGTGGTCATCCTCGGCAACACGATCGAGTCGGTCGGCGACGGACCCGCCCCACAGTGGCTGGACAACGTGGTGCGCCGGATCAACGGCGAGGGCCACCTGATCACCCCCGGCCTGGTCAACACCCACCACCACTTCTACCAGTGGATCACCCGCGGCCTCGCCCAGGACGACATCCTCTTCGACTGGCTCGTCGCCCTCTACCCGACCTGGGCCCGGATCGACGAGAAACTCGTCCACGCCGCCAGCCAGGGCTCCGCCGCCGCCCTCCTCAAGTCCGGCTGCACCACCGCCTCCGACCACCACTACGTCTTCCCCAAGGACGGCGGCGACGTCCTCGGCGCCTCCATCGAGGCCGTCCAGGAGCTCGGCCTGCGGTTCACCGCGCTGCGCGGCTCCATGGACCGCAGCAAGAAGGACGGCGGCCTCCCGCCGGACCACGCGGTCGAGGAGCTCGACGACATCCTCACCGCCTCCGAGGCCGCCGTGGACACCTACCACGACTCCTCCTTCGGCTCGATGCTGCACATCGCCATCGCGCCCTGCTCGCCGTTCTCGGTCTCCACCGACCTGCTCCGCCGGTCCGCCGAACTCGCCCGCCGCAAGGGCGTCCGGCTGCACACCCACGGCTCGGAGACCGCCGAGGAGGAGCAGTTCTGCAAGGAACTGTTCGGCATGGGCCCGACCGACTACTTCGAGTCCGTCGGCTGGCTCGGCGAGGACGTCTGGATGGCGCACTGCGTCCACATGAACGACTCCGACATCGCCAAGTTCGCCGAGACCGGCACCGGCGTGGCCCACTGCCCCTCCTCCAACGCCCGGCTGGCCGCCGGGATCGCCCGCGTCCCCGACATGCTCAGGGCCGGCGTCCCGGTCGGCCTCGGTGTCGACGGCACCGCCTCCAACGAGTCCGGCGAACTCGGCACCGAGCTGCGCAACGCCCTGCTGATCAACCGTCTGCACGGCTCCCCGGCCGCCCTCACCGGCCGCCAGGCGCTGCGGCTGGGCACCATGGGCGGCGCCCGGGTGCTCGGCCGCCAGGACGAGATCGGCTCGATCGAGGTCGGCAAGCTCGCCGACCTGGCGCTGTGGAAGATCGACGGCGTCCTGCACTCCTCCATCGCCGACCCGGTCGCCGCCCTCACCTTCGGCGCCCTGCCGCCGCTGGCCGTGCTGTTCGTCAACGGCAACGCCGTCGTCGAGAAGGGCCAGCTGACCACCGTCAACGAGGACCGGATCGCCCGTGCCTGCGCCCGTGCCGCCAAGGAGCTCGCCGCCCGGCCGCTCTGACGCCCCGCCGCTGCTCCTCCACCCCTGAACTCCGGGCCGCCCAGGGACGGTGCGTGACCCGGACTCCGCAACCCGGCCTTCCCGACCGGCGCGCGGACCGCAGCCCCGGACCCACGGCGAGGGTCCGGGGCTGCGGCGTGCCCGGGGGTGGGTGACGAGTGACGGATAACAGCGAACAGATAACAGATGACGAAAGTTGTCATCTGTTATCTGTTCGCTGAAATCTGTTCGTCGTGATTCGTTCGCCGTGATCCGTTCGCCGTGATGCGTCCGCTGTGGTGCGTCCGCTGCTACGCGCCCGGTCTCAGGCGGTGCGCCCGAGCGAGCCGAGGTAGGCGCGCCAGCCGCCGTGGTGGGTGATCTCGCGGTGCACCCCCCGCTCCACCTCACCGCGGGCGAGCAGCATCGACAGGCAGGCGGAGCCGTCGTCGAGCTCGATGACGCCGAGCTCCAACTCCCGCGGCTCGCCGGGGAGGATGACGTCACGCAGGTGCTCCAGGGTGATCTCGTAGAGCTCGCCCTCGATGGCCGTGTCGACCGCCGGATCGGCGAGCAGGCCCGGGCAGACGTCGTCGATCGAGAAGAAGCGGTAGCCGGGGGCCGTCCGGGCCGGGCCGATCAGCGAGTCGGCGACCTTGGCGTGGAACGGTCCGCCGACCATGGCCTGGCCGTTGAAGAAGATGCGGGGCACGGTTGAACTCCTTACCGGGTACCGGGAAAAGGCCGTTCCGCACGGCGACGAGAGGACAGGTGGAATCGTCGCCGTACGGAACGGAGCAATGGGCCGGCGGGACTGCTACAGCCTGGCAGGCAGCAGCGGCGGCGCCGGCGGATAGATTGGGGCTCAGCCCAGCAGGGGAAGCGCGGGGAGGGTCAGGAAGTCCGCGAACTCCTCGGCCAGGGCGACCTGTTCGAAGAGCTGGGCGGCCTCGCGCCAGCGGCCGCCGGCGTAGGCGTCCGCGCCCAGCTCGGCCAGGAGTTCGGCCAACTCCGCGGCGACCAGGGCGCGGACGAGGTCCGCGGTGGCCTTCTCGCCGGTGTCGGACAGGACGACGCCGTTGTGGATCCACTGCCAGATCTGCGAGCGGGAGATCTCGGCGGTGGCGGCGTCCTCCATCATGTTGAAGATGCCGACCGCGCCGAGGCCGCGCAGCCAGGCCTCGATGTAGCGGATGCCGACCTGGACGGCGTTGTGCAGCCCCGCGCGGGTGCAGGTGCCGCCGGCGCCGGCGATGTCGAGCAGCTGGGTCGCGGTGACCGGCTCGGAGGGCCCGGGGTCGTCCTTCTGGTGGGGGCGCTCGCCGAGCACCGCGTCGAAGGAGGCACGGGCGACCGGCACCAGGTCCGGGTGGGCGACCCAGGAGCCGTCGAAGCCGTTGCCGGCCTCGCGGTCCTTGTCCGCCTTGACCTTCTCCAGGGCGGCGGCGTTGACCTCCGGGTCCCTGCGGCTGGGGATGAACGCGGCCATGCCGCCGATCGCGTGGGCGCCGCGCTTGTGGCAGGTCTGCACCAGCAGGCGGGTGTAGGCGGCCATGAACGGCGAGGCCATGGTGACGCTGTTGCGGTCCGGCAGGACGTACTGCTCGCCGGCGTCGCGGAAGTTCTTGACGATCGAGAACAGGTAGTCCCAGCGCCCGGCGTTGAGGCCGGCCGCGTGGTCGCGCAGCTCGTAGAGGATCTCGTCCATCTCGAACGCGGCGGTGATGGTCTCGATCAGCACGGTGGCGCGGACGGTGCCGTGCGGGATGCCGAGCGCGGCCTGGGCGTGGGTGAACACGTCGTTCCAGAGCCGGGCTTCGAGGTGGCTCTCGGTCTTCGGCAGGTAGAAGTACGGGCCGGAGTTGGGGTCCTCGGCGCCCTTGGCGAGCAGCCGGGCGGCGTTGTGGAAGAAGTACAGGCCGAAGTCGAGGAAGGCTCCGGCGACCGGGGTGCCGTCGACGAGCAGGTGGTTCTCGTCCAGGTGCCAGCCGCGCGGGCGGACCACGACGGTGGCGAGTTCGGCGGCGGGCTTGAGGGCGTACGCCTTTCCGGCGGGGGTGGTGAAGTCGATCCGGCCCTCGAAGGCGTCGATCAGGTTGATCTGGCCGCTGACCACGTTCTCCCAGGTCGGGGAGGTGGCGTCCTCGAAGTCGGCGAGCCAGATCCGCGCGCCGGAGTTGAGGGCGTTGATGACCATCTTGCGGTCGGTGGGGCCGGTGATCTCGACCCGGCGGTCCTGGAGGGCGCGGGGCGCCTCGGCGACCTTCCAGTCGCCGGCCCGGACGTCGGCGGTGTCGGGGAGGAAGTCCAGCGTGCCGGCCCTGGCGATCTCCGCCCGGCGGGCCTTCCGCCCGGCCAGGAGCTCCTGTCGGCGCCCTTCGAAAGCGCGATGGAGGCCGACGACGAAGGCGACCGCCTCCGGAGTGAGCACCTCCTCCGCCCGGTGAACGCGCGGACCGGCGACAGTGACGACCGGAGCAGCGGGGGAGGCGCCGACGGGTCCCTGTTCTGTAGCCATGGGCAGGACACTCCTAAGCGGTTGAGCCTGGCGGAGGGAGCTCCGGTGGGAACTTCCTTGATCGGGACCCGCCTGTCGGCGAGTTCGATTCTGTAAGGTGGAGACTAGTTTCCGCGATACAGAATTTCAACGGTTTGTTGATGTGATCGCCGGGACTCTACTCCTCCCCGACAGCGAAGGGAACGCCGGTGGTTTCGACCCCCGACACAGCACCGACGACCAGCACGGACCGCGCGACCGGCGGTGTGCAGTCCGTCGAGCGCGCCTTCCAACTCCTGGAGGCGCTGGCCGACTCCGGCGGCGTGGCCACCCTCAGCGAGCTCTCCGCCAGCTCCGGCCTGCCGATGCCGACCATCCACCGCCTGGTTCGTACCCTCGTCCAGCAGGGCTATGTACGCCAGGACACCGCGCGTCGCTACACCCTCGGCCCGCGGCTGATCCGCCTCGGCGAGACGGCCGGCCGGCTCCTCGGCAGCTGGGCCCGCCCCTACCTGGCCGAACTCATGGAGGCCACCGGCGAGACCGCCAACCTGGCAGTGCTGGAGGGCGGCGAGGTGGTGTACGTCGGGCAGGTGCAGTCGCGGCGCTCGATGCGGATGTTCACCGAGGTCGGCCGACGGGTGCAGCCGCACTGCACGGGCGTCGGCAAAGCGCTGCTCGCCCAGCTCCCCGAGGACGAGGCGCGCGCCATCCTGGGCCCCAACCCGCTGCCCGCACACACCGAGTACACCGTCACCGATCCGCAGGAACTGCTGCACCAGCTCGCCGAGGCGCGCGAGCGCGGCTACGTGGTCGACGACCAGGAGCAGGAGATCGGCGTCCGCTGCATCGCGCTCGCCGTACCGGGCGCACCGACGCCCACCGCCCTGTCGGTGTCCGGCCCGGAGGCCCGCATCCGGGCCCTGGAGGAGCAGACCGGCGCGTCCTCGCTGGTGCCGGTGATGCACCACATCGCGACCCGGCTGGGGCAGGTCCTCGCTCCCTGACTCATCGTCAGCACCCGTTTCACGCACGGGAAGTCGGTCCCGCCGACTTCCCGTGCGCGCGTTCCCCCGTTCGAGCGGACGCCGAGCGGGTTGCACCGGGCCCCGACGCAGGCTCCGCCACCCTGGTGCGGACGCGGCCCGCAACGGCGCGGGCGGCCGGAGCACAGGGACAGGGTGGACGACGATGACGTACAGGCGTTCGGCAGCGCGGGGCGGGTCCAGGCAGGGCGGGCCCGGGCAGGGCGGGTCCAGGCAGGGCGGCAGGCTCTGCGGATTCCGCGCGGCCTCGCTGGTCGCGGCCGTGGCGGCCGGCTGTTCGGTGGCGACACTGGCCGCCGGCCCGTCCTGGGCGCTGCGGCGGCCCGAGCCCCGGCCGGCGGTGGATACGGCAGCCCCCGCGGCGTCCCGCTCCGATCTGGAGGTGGTCCGGCTCGACCCGGACGCCGCCCCGCCCGGCGGCACCACCACCATCCACGCCTTCATCGCCAACCGCGGCCCGGACACCACCGCCGCACCGTTCACCGTGCTGGTGACGCTGCCACCCGGGGTCACCCCCGAGGGCCCGTACTTCCCGGAGGACTGCGAGGTGCGGCTCAACGGCCGACAGGTGCGCTGTGTCTTCCCAGCCGGACTGCCCCCACTGCGCAGCGCGACCGCGCTGGTGCCGGTGAGGTTGTCCCCTGACCTGCCGATCGGCAGGCTCACCGGCGGCTCGGTCGCGGTGCGCGACGTGGACGACCCGGACGAGGGGAACAACCGGCAGCCGTTCGACATCACGGTGGTCGAGACGGCTCCCGGTTCCTGACCCGAAAGACCCGAAGGCCCTACCGGTACACGCGGACGTAGTCGGCGGCGAAGGTGATCGGGGCGGTGCCCTGCGGCGCCGGGTGGTGCTTCCCCCCCCCCACCGACCGACAGGTTGCGGATCAGGTACGCCGACCAGTTGGCGCCGACGCCCTTGCCGTCCGAGAACACCTTGGCGCTCGCGTCGGTGTAGTACCTGGGGTTGCCGGGGCTGACGTGGTTGGTCGGCTCCAGCAGGTTCGGATTGTCGGGGTGGTACTCGAAGGAGTCGACCTCCCCGTTGTCCACGGGTCCGCGGGTCCGCGGGCCCACGGGCCCACGGGCCCACGGGTCAAGCGAGCCAGTTGTCGACCTGGCTCTCGGCCTCCGGTGCCCAGGCGAGTTCCAGGTGGTTGAGGCCGGTGAGCAGCCGGGTGCCGCCGATCGTCGCGATGCCGGTGGTGTCCAGCGCGCTCGCGGTGAACACGATGCCGTCGCTGGGCCCCCGGTTCTCGTTGAGCACGCCCGGGATGTCGGCGGACCCGCCCGCGAGCAGGTAGGTGCGCACCGACGCCGGGACGCCCGCCTGTTGCAGCGGCGCGATCAGCGAACCGGCGTCGATCGCCGCCTGGATGCCCTGGCCGGAGGTGTAGAAGCCCTGGCCGCCGTAGTAGGTGGTCCACCAGTCCTGGGCGGTGCCGTCCACCCCGTACCGGCCGTCCCAGCGGGCGAGCAGCTGGCGCTGGCCCGGGTAGCAGTCGTAGCCGCCGGTGGGCAGCACGCCGAGGCAGGGTTGCGCGGTGTACGTGCCGTAGCAGGTCATGTACAGGTGCGGGGACGGCGCATTGGCGGTGCCGCCGCAGGCCGGCCAGCTCGCGAGGTCGAACGACCAGCCGTGCGCGTACACGTAGTCGAGCCCGCCGTTCGGGCCGCCGAGGGTGATCAGGCGGCGCACGTCGCCCGCATAGGCCCGCCCCCAGGACGGGCGCACCGAGGACACGTACGCCCGGGCGGCGACCTCGCCCTTGCTCCACGCCACCACGTCCACCTGGGGGGCGCCGAGGCGGGCCCGGATCAGCGCGACGGCGTCGCCGACGGCCTGCGCCTGGAGCAGGTTGTCGCCCTGCTTGTGGGCGAAGCCGATGGCGAACACCCGGTGGCCGGTGCCGGCGAGGTACTGGGCGAGGCCGGTGGACGGGCAGGCGGAGGCACCGCAGGTGCCGCTCTCCCCCGGGTTCGCCCAGGCGCGGTCGGCGTTGTCGTTGGCGCCGTGGACCAGCAGCACGGGAGTCGGGCGGCTGCCGGTGTCCCAGCCGGTCGCCGAGTACAGCAGGAAGCGGCTGGAGGAGGGCTGGCCGGTGCCGCCGAAGTACGTCCGGCGGGCGCCGTCCTGGTCGCCACGGCCGTCGGCCGGGTACTGCTCGGTGCGAAAGCCGGGGGTGGTGTCGAGGTAGCGCTCGACCTTGGCCCAGCCGTTGCCGGGGGCGGGGAAGGCGGCTTCGAGGGTGAGCGGGGCGGTGGCCGCCTGGGCGGCGGTCTGGGCACTGGCGGTCCGGGCGGGGGCGGCCTCGGCGGGGGTGGGGGTGCCGAGGAGCAGCGCGGCGAGGGTGAGCAGGAGGGCGGACAGCCCGGCAGGGGTGCGTCTGATGGCGGTGGGGATGTGCCGCACGGGAATGGGGGTGCGTCTCATAGGGGTGGACGGTAGGACCGGCCGTCGGCGGGCGCCCAGGTGCCGATCGCACACCCCGCAGGCCTGCGCGGTGGCGGCCGGTGCCGTGGCGCACCGCCCACGGGTGCGCCCACCCGGCTCACCGGGTCGGATAAATTGGAGCTCCGACATCTTCCGCAGTGCACAAGACCGCCGTGCACGGCCTCACAGGAACGAGGTACCGCCCCACCATGACCGCGCCCCTGCCCGCCTTCGCCGGCCGCACCTACCTCTTCCGGGCCGACAACGGAGCGGCCTTCCGCAACACCTACTCGGCCGACGGCAGGCGGCTGCGCTGGGAGGGCCTCGGCGAGTCGGCGGGCCAGTGGGAGGACGTGCGGCTGCACGTCGCCGAGGTGGCGCCGGAGATCTACTTCATCAGCTGGACCGAGGAGAGCGGGATCACCGTCAGCCACGTGATGGACCTCGGCCGGCTGACGGTGCGCGCCTTCTGGACGTACGAGGGCGAGGGCGGCCGCGTCGGCGAGCTGCACACCGGGACGCTGGAGCGGGTGGCCTGAGCCTCGCCGCTCCCGCGCCCCTCGCTGTCCGTCGGCTCGCTCAAGCCGCCTGAGCAGACGGCCTGCTCAGACGGCCTGCTCAGACGGTCCGCTCAGACGGTCTGCTCAGGCGGTCTGGTTCGGGACCTTGAGGTGCTGGGACAGCCACTCCAGCGAGGACGGCAGCAGCGCGCTCCAGGTCTCGAAGTTGTGGCCGCCGTTCTCCAGCATGCTGTAGGAGACCTTCATCGGGGACTGCGCGGCGTCGACGAAGGCCTCGGTGTCGTGCCGGTAGTCGCCGTCGCCCTTCTTGGTGCCGGCCAGCAGCACGGACACCTTGGGCTGCGGCAGGTTCTTCAACCGCCACATCAGGTTGGCCTCGTCACGACGCTGCTTGCTGCCGCCGAACAGGTCGCCCGTGGTCGGGTCGTCGGCGGCGTCGTAGTAGGCGGAGAGCGCGACGGCGGTCGGAAAGACGTCCGGGTGGCGCATGGCCAACTTGAGGGCGCAGTAGCCGCCGGTCGAGTTACCCATGAAGGCCCAGGCCTGCGGGTCGGAGGAAACCCGGAAGCTCGCCTGGATCGCTGAGGGGACGTCCTTGGTGAAGTACGTGTCGGACTGCGCGCCGCCCGGGATGTCCTCGCACTCGGTGTCCTGCGGCAGGGCCGGCGAGGGGCGCATCAGCACCATGACGGTCGGCTGCATCTTGCCGTCCTGGAGCAACTTGAGTGCTGCGCCCGGGTAGTTGAACCGGGTGATCAGGTTCTCGGCGATCCCGGGGAAGCCGGTGCTGACGATCACCGCCGGGAACTGCCGCTGTGCGTACTCCGGTTGGAAGTACTGCGGCGGCAGGAAGACGTACCCCTCGGTGGACAGCCGGCTGGCCGCGCCGTCGATCCGCACCTTGCGGATCTCGCCGGACTGGCTGGGCTCTCGACCCATCGCGCCGCCGCCCTTGACGGAGGCGTGGCCGATCGTCTCCACGAGCAGCCGGCCGGACGCGTCCGCCTTGTTGTGGATCACCACCGGGCCGGTGTCACCGGTGCCCAGCAGGTCGCCCCAACTGCTGTAGAAGGCGAAGTAGTTGTTCGCCACCAGGCCGAGTGCGGCCAGCACCGCGAGCTGGGTGGCGAGCAGTGCGCCGATCCGGCCGAGCACCGCCTGCCAGGTCTGCTTGGCGAGTCTTGGCCACAGCCAGACCGTGCCGGCCGTCATCACGACGGCGATCAATACGGCCAGCGCCAACACCTTGTGGCTCGTCAGACCCATGTCCTACTTGCTCCCACGCCTCGAACTCCCCGCCCCCTCCGTCCAGGACATCCAAGGTGGTCACCCCGGTTCCCCCGCCGGGGCGCGCGATCACCCACCCTAACGGGGCCTGGGAGGAGGAACGGGTGACAGATGACAGCCGACAGATAACAGATAACAGATAACGAAATCTGTCAGCTGTTATCTGTTCGCGGCCTGACGGGCTCAGCCCTCCCGCCCGTAGAGCCGCAGCCCCGCCGTGAGTTCACGCATGCAGCGCGCGCCGAGCTCCCGCGGGGAGCCCGGGCCGACCGTGGGCGCGTCCGAGGCGGCCCATTCCTCCAGCGCGACCCGGATCGCGGCCGTCGCCGCAGCGGCGGCCAGTCGGATCTCCAGCGGGTCGGTGCCACCCGGACAGCGGGCCGCGAGGACCGTCCGCAGCCGCTCCTCGGAGTCGGCGTGGACGCGCTGCCACGTGCCGTCGAGGCGCGGGTCACGCAGCAGGCTTCGAGTCCACTCCATCGCCTCGACCGCCTCGCCGTCGGGCGGGGTCAGCGAGGCGACCGCCGAGCGCTCCAGCGCCTCGCGCAGCGGCAGATCGGCCGGGGCCTCGGCGAGCTGGTCGACCCAGCGACGCCCACCGGCCGCCAGCAATGGCGCGACCGCGTCCTCCTTGACGGAGAAGTACCGGTAGAAGGTGCGCAGCGAGATACCCGCCGCGAGGGCGATCTCCTCGGCGGTGGTCGCCTCGGCCCCGCGCTCGGCGAAGAGCGCGGCGGCGGTGCGGGCGATGTCCAGCCGGGTGGCGTCGCGGCGGCGCTGGTTCAGGGTGGGGCGTCCGGTCACAGGGTCAGCGTACGCGGGCCGGTGCCACTGTGGCGTGGTGCGCCGAAGTGGCACCCAGAAGACTTATTGGCACGTCATGCCATAAAGGCGTACCGTGCCTCTTGAGGTCGAGAGGCCACGAACGAACGGAGTACCACCATGGAGCGCTTCAACGGACGGAACGTCCTGATCACTGGCGGCGGCTCTGGCATCGGCCAGGCGACCGTGCACCGGATCCTCGCCGAGGGAGGGAAGGTCGTCGCCGTCGACGTCGACGAGGACGGCCTGAAGACGACCCTGGACCGCGCGACCGTCGACGGCACCGCAGACCGCCTGGCCATCCAGGTCCTGGACATCTCGGACGAGGCGGCCGTCGTCACCGGCGTCGCGGCGGCGATCACGGACCTCGGCGGGCTGGACGCCCTGGTCAACGCGGCCGGCATCCTCCGCTCCTCGCACACCCACGAGACCAGCCTGGAGTTCTGGAACAAGCTCCTCGCGGTCAACCTGACCGGCACCTTCCTGATGACCCGCGAGGCGCTCCCCGCGCTGCTCGCGGGCGGCAGGGGCGTGGTGGTCAACTTCAGCTCCACCTCGGCGAGCTTCGCCCACCCCTACATGGCCGCGTACGCCGCGACCAAGGGCGGCATCCAGTCCTTCACCCACGCCATCGCCTCCGAGTACGCGAAGCAGGGCCTGCGTGCGGTCTGCGTCGCGCCGGGCAGCATCGACAGCGGCATGACCCACAACCCGGGGCTGCCCGCCGACGCCGACTTCAGCCTGCTCGCCAAGCTCGCCCCGGCCCTCGGCCAGGGCTTCGCGGGTCCGGAGACGGTGGCCGGGGTGATCGCGATGCTGGCCTCCGACGACGGCGCGTTCGTCACCGGCACCGAGCTGCGCATCGACGGCGGCACCCACATGTGAGCCGCCGGACGGCAGCACGACGGTGGGGCCCCAGCCACTCCCCCCGGTGACACGGGCCCCGCCGTCACGTCGCGGACGGCGGGGCCGGGCTCATGACGAGCGCCGGGCTCGTGACGGCCGCTGGCTCGTGAAGGCCGCTCGGGTCAGCCGAGGCCGCCGTCCTCGCGCCGTACCGGCTCACGGAGGCCGACGTGGCCGCCTGGCGCGCCGTTCGGCCCGCGGCCGGAAACGGGGAGCTGACGCGGCTGCTCGCTTTCGGTGCTTTCGCGGCCGTCGAGCGGGTGGCGGGGTGGATCGGCGGGTGGCCGGCCCGTCCGGCCCGCCCGGCCGTCAGCTGCAACCGTCAGCGCAGCGGCTTCGCCATCACGAGCTCCCGGGCGACCCTGTCGGCGAGCGGCCCGCCGGGCTCGGCGAGCACGGTGAAGCCGTGCCGGCGGTAGAGCGTGATCGCGGGTTCGTTGCCGGGGAGCACCGCGAGGCGCAGCGTGCTGCCACCGGATGCGCGGGCCCAGCGCTCGACCTCCTCCAGCAGGCGGTCGGCGACGCCCCTGCCTCGCGCCTTCGGTCCGACCCACACCGAGCGCAACTCCCGTACGCCGTCGGCTCCGGGGAGGCCGTCCGCCAGGCCGACGGGAGTGGCGTCCGGACCGGCCGGACCGTCCAGCAGCGCCGCGACGTGGTGGGCGCCCGGAAGGTGCAACCGGGTGCGCCACCGTTCCTCGCCGCCCTGGTGCCAGTCCTCCAGGCGGGCCTTGAAGGCGTGCGGCGCGTCGGACAGGGCGGCGAGGCGTAGGTCGCGCCAGAGCGGCCAGTCGTCGGTCGTGAGGATGCGCAGGGTCACCATGGCCGTCACGGTAGGGCGTGGGCGGCGGGCCTTCGCCGAAGGCCCGGGGTCGGCCTGCGGCCGGGGTCGAGACCGGGGCGGGCCGAGCAGGGACGGTTCAGGGCGTGCGCCAGTCGGTGGCGAAGGCGGCGGCCGGGTTGGCGGTGAGGAGGAGGCCGGGCAGTTCGGGGCCGAAGGTGCGGGCGAGCCGTGGGACGAGGTCGTTGAGCAGTTTGGTCGGGCCGTCGGCCTGACGGGCGGTGCGGGTGGTGGTGTCGGCGCCGAGGAGGAGTCGGGAGGCGTGGCCGGCCTCGACGAGGTCGGCGATGACGTCGAAGGCCTGGTGGTCGGCCGGGTGGCCGGCCCGGGAGGGGCTGTCCAGCGCGAAGTAGACGCCTTCCGCCGCGAGTTCACGGTGCACCCGCACATCCGGCAGCCGGGTGAGGTGGCCGAGGATGATCCGGTGGGGCGGGACGCCGTGTCGAACGTGCAGCCGGTTCAGTACGAGGTGCGGGTGGGCTCGGGGTTCGAGGTGAACGGCGATCGGGGCACCGGTGGCGTGGTGCGCGTCGGCGGCCGCGGCCATCACCTGGCGAGTGTGCGCCGTGGTGGTCCCGGGGTCGCAGGCAACCTTGATCAGGCCCGCCCGGACGGCCTCGGGCGACGCGGGTGCTTCGGGGGCCTCGGGGGCTGCGGGCGGTCCAGGCGGTCCAGGCGGTTCGGTGGCCGGTTCGGCCGTCAGCCCGGTGGTGAGTTCGACGATGAAGCGTTCGGCCAGCCCGTCGTACAGGGCGCGGAGGGTGTCCGGGTCGTAGTGGGCCGCCTGGTGCAGGCCGGTGGCGGCGACGACGTGGACTCCGGTCACGCGGGAGAGCTCCGCGAGGGAGTCCGCTCCGCGGCCCATGCCGTACGGAGTCCACTGGACGAACGAACGACCGCCGGCCGCCGCGAAGGCACGCAGGACGCCCTCGGCGGCGGCCGGGTCGTCCAGTTCCTCGCCGGGGAGCAGGGGGCTGCGGATGAAGAGGTGGTCGTGGGAGTCGGTGGCACCGAGTTCCGCGGGGTCGAGGTCGCCGAGGACGGTACGGATCGTGGGGGTCATGCCCGGTCCTCCTCGGTCGGGGACGCCGGGGTCGGGTCTGCTGGAGTCGGGGATGCCGGGGTCGGGTCTGCGGCGGCCGGGGGCGCCTCGGTCGGGGGCGCCTCGGCGAAGGTGGCGGTGGCGACGCGCAGGCCGGCCAGGGCCTTGGGGACGCCGACGTAGGGGGCGAGGTGGACGATGACCTCGGTGATCTCCTCCCTGGTCAGGCCGATCCGCAGACTGTTGCGGACGTGGTCGGCGAGCTGCGGCTCCACGCCGCCGAGGGCGGTGAGCGCGGCCAGGTTGGCCACCTGCCGGTCGCGCAGGGCGAGGCCGGGGCGCTGGTAGGTGCCGCCGAAGAGACTGGTGACGATCCAGTCGGGGAAGCCGGGCGCGAGACCGTCCAGGCCGCCGAGGGTCGCGGCGGCGACCGGGCCGGCGAGGTCGGCGAGCAGGGCGTAGCCGGCTTCGCGGTCGAGCGGCGCGGGGGTCAGGTCGGCCGGTGTCATCGGGGCGGGGGCCGGGGCGGCGGTCGCGGTCGCGGGGGTGACGGGGGCGGTCGCGGGGGCGACGGTCGCGGTCGTGGGGCTGGTCATGGAAGTGGCGAAACCTTTCACCAGTGTCGGCCGCCGGGCAGCCGGTTGAGTTCGGGACGGGACAGGTGCAGCACCTGGTAGCGGATGCCCGGCACGTCGTCCGGGGCCGGGCCGTACCAGAGGGCGAAGCGGACCAGCTCCCAGCGGCTCGGATCCACCGCGACGGCGGCGGTGTGCAGAGCGGGGTGCGCGGGGGACTCGGCGAGGGCCCGCTCGACCGCCTCGGCGGGATCGTCGGACTCGGGGAGCCTGACGATGTGCCGGGTAGCCGTGATCGCGGTCGCGGTTGTGGTCGCAGTCGAGGTCGAGGTCGAGGTCGCCGGAGCGTCCGGCACGGCGCCGTGGGCCAGACCGGCGCCGAGCCAGTGACGGACGGCCGGGCGGCCGAAGTCGGCGCTCAGGCCGCGAAAGCCCGGTCCCCAGAGGAAGCTGTTCATGCCCTCGGCGGTGCGCCAGAGGTAGAACGGCGCGTACTGGTTGACGGGCGACCCGTCGCGGCCCCGCTCGCGGACCAGGTACGCCTTGAGCCCGAGGCCCGGGTGCGCATCGAGCAGATGGCCCTTGTCGGCGACGCGTTTGCGGATGATCCCCAGGTCGTAGTCGGCGGGGAGGGTGATCTCGTACTGCATGGCGTGCACGGCGGGTCTCCTCGGTCGGATCGTCGAGCGGGGATCGCTCGGCCAGTCGGTCACGCGCGCGGTCTCGCGGTCACGCGGTCAGTCGGTCGCGCGGCCGCTCAGCCGTGCGCGGCGCGGGTCAGGCGGTGCGCTGGGCGGCGAGCAGGCCGAGGGCGCCGCGTACGGCCTGATCAAAGGGCTCGGCCCGGCCGGCCGCGCGGGCCAGGACGTAGCCGCCCTGGACGACGGCGACCACGGCAGCGGCGGTGTCGGCCGGGTCGACACCGGGGACGAGCTCGCCCGCGGCCTGGCCCTCGGCCACCAACTCGGCGATCCGGGCGCGCAGCCAGTCGAAGGTCTCCTCGACGGGGGCGCGCAGTTCGGGGTCCGCGATGACGTCCGGGTCCTGGGCCATCCGGCCGATCCGGCAGCCGCGCAGCACGTCACGGTCGCGGTGCAGGTAGGCGGCGATGCGGTCGTACGCGCTGCCGGGGGCGGACAGGTCGGCGGCGGCGACTCCCCGCAGTTGCTCGGCGCTGCGGCGCAGGGCGGCTGCGGCGAGGTCGGGCTTGCCGGCGAAGTGGTGGTACATGCTGCCCTGGCCGACACCGGCATGCTGCTGGATGGCCTTGGGGCTGGTGCCGACGTAGCCGCGCTCCCAGAGGAGTGCCTGGGTGCTCTCGATGAGGCGATCCTGGGTGGTCATGTGAATCACTGTACATACCAGTAGGTACAGAAGGCCAGGAATTTCCCAACTCGACGCGGACGCGGGGCGGGCGGACGAGTTCTGCCGGGGACGAGGCGGGCGGACGAGTTCGCGCCGGGGACGGCTGAGGGCCGTGCGCCGCCCCCCGGCGGCCACGGCCCCTCGCCCGCTCGTCTCCCCCGCCTCGACCGGCGGCACTCCACCGCGGCCGGTGGCGCGCGTCACGTCTGGCAGGCGCTCACGGAAGCTCGCGCCTGACCACCGGGGCGACCTCGGCCGCGAACAGCTCCAACTGCTCCCGCTGCGCCCCTTCCGTCAGGGCGTCGACTCCGATCCCGACCACCTCGTTGCCGAAGGCCTCGTGATAGCGGTGGATCTTCTCGATCACCTGCTGCGGGCTTCCGACCAGGGCCGAACCGTGTTCCAACGCGTCCTCCAACGAGGTGAACGGCGACTTGTTGTGCCGGCCGGCCGCCGAACTGAACATCGCGTCCCAGTACGGACGGAAGCCCTCGACCGCGTCCTGCGAGCGCTTGGCGACGTACAGCCCGCCGAAGCTCGCGCCGACCCTGGCCTCCCTCGGATCGCGCCCGTAGTGCGCCCAGCGCTCGCGGTAGTGCTCCACCAGGGAGCGGTACTTGGCCAGCGGGTGGAAGGAGTTGGCGGAGAAGAGCGGGTCACCGTAGCGGGCGGCCAGGTCGGTGGACTGGGTGCTGGTCGCGCTGCCGTGCCACACCGGGATCGGGTCCTGCAACGGGCGCGGCGACACGGCCGCGTCCTTGAGCGGCGGGCGGGTCGAGCCCTCCCAGGTCACCCTCTCCTCACGCCAGAGTCGGCGCAACAGGCCGTAGTTCTCGGCGAGCGCGTCCCACTGGCGCTCCTCGGGCAGGCCGAACAGGTCGAAGTGCCGCGGGTCGTTGCCCTTGCCGATGATCAACTCGACCCTGCCTCCGGAGAGCTGGTCGAGCAGGGCGTAGTCCTCGGCGACCCGGACCGGATCCAGGATGCTCAGCACCGTCACCGTGGTGAACAGCCGGATGGTGGAGGTGCGGGCCGCTATCGCGCTGAGCAGCACCGGCGGCGCCGGAGAGAGGAACGGTTCACCGTGCCGCTCCCCCACGCCGTAGCCGTCGTAACCGAGTTGCTCGGCCACCACCGCCTGGTCGATGACGTTCCACAGCTTCTCCTGCGGGGTGCGCTGGACGCCGGTCACGGGATCGGGTCCGTTGGCGACGAGGGACGAGACGGTGAACCGCACGGCGGTCTCCTTGGGGGCGCTCGATGGGGCCTCGGCACGACACCCTGACCCGAGGCGCGGGCACGGCTGCCGAGGAGGGGCGGCGGCGGCCCGCGCGGAACGCCCGGGTACGGGCTGCGCTCACGCGGGCGGCACCGGGAGGGGATCGCGGCGGAGCGGCTCTGGGGCGGCGGCGTCAGCGCGAGGTGCAGCGGCGGCGACGACAACAGCGGGGCGCGGTGGTCGCGATCGCGGGTGCGGTCATGGTCGTGGTCGTGGTCGTGGTCGTGGTCGTGGTCGTGGTCGTGGTCGTGGTCGTGGCCGTGGCCGTGGCCGTGGCCGCGAACACGGTTGCGGTCTCGGGTGCGGTCGCGGGTGGGGCCACAGCCTGGACGGTCATCGCGACTCCCCCTTCGCCTCGCACGCGTACGATCCCCCGCGAGCATAAGCACCGGTCAGAAACGGGGCAAGGGCTTGATCCGCCCGCGACGACTGGCAAGATGTCCGGCATGAGCTACCTCGCCGCGGATGACCGCTATGCCTCGATGACCTACCGCAAGGCCGGCCGCAGCGGCGTTCAGCTGCCGGCCGTCTCGCTCGGCCTCTGGCACAACTTCGGTGACGCCCAGCCGCTGGAGGTCCAGCGCGCGGTGCTGCGCCGCGCCTTCGACCGGGGGATCACCCACTTCGACCTCGCGAACAACTACGGTCCGCCGTACGGCAGCGCCGAACGCAACTTCGGCTACCTGTTCGCCCAGGACTTCCGCCCGTACCGCGATGAGCTGTTCATCGCCAGCAAGGCCGGCTGGGACATGTGGCCGGGCCCGTACGGCAACGGCGGCAGCCGCAAGTACCTGCTGGCCAGCCTGGACCAGTCGCTGGACCGGATGGGGCTGGACTACGTCGACGTCTTCTACTCCCACCGCTACGACCCGGACACCCCGCTCGAGGAAACGATGGGCGCGCTGGACAGCGCGGTGCGCTCGGGCAAGGCGCTGTACGCGGCGATCTCCAACTACCCGGCGGAGCAGCACCGGGAGGCGGTGGCGATCCTGCGCGAGCTGGGCACGCCGGTGCTGCTGAACCAGTCGGCGTACTCGATCCTCAACCGGTACGTGGAGGAGGGCGTGCTGGACGCGGTGGGCGAGACCCGGACCAGCCTCATCGCCTACTCGCCGCTCGCCCAGGGCCTGCTGACGGACCGCTACCTGTCGGGCGAGGTGCCGGCCGGTTCGCGGATGTCGGTCGGGCGGTTCCTGACCGAGGAGGCGCTCAGCGGGCCGAAGCTGGAGCAGCTGCGGGCACTCAACAAGGTCGCCGAGCGGCGCGGGCAGACGCTGGCGCAGCTCGCGCTGTGCTGGGTCCTGCGGGACCCGCGGGTGGTCTCGGTGATCATCGGGGCGAGCAGCGTCGCCCAGCTGGACCAGAACATCGACGCGCTCGCGGGCGGTCCGCTGACCGCGGAGGAGCTCGCGGAGATCGACCGACTCAGCCTCTGAACGGGTAGGGGGCTTGCCGCCGGAACGGGCGAACAACTAACAGCTGACAGATTTCATCATCTGTCAGCTGTTAGTTGTCACCTGTCAGCCGTCAGCCGTCAGCCGTCAGCCGTCAGCGGCGGATGCCCAGGGCGGGCAGTACCGTTTCTGCAACCCGGTGGGCCTCCTCCAGCAGGGGGTTACCGGAGAGGATGAAGGTGTCGACGCCCAGCGACTCGAACTCCTGCAACCGCTCGACCACCTGGGCCGTAGAGCCGACCACCGCCGTACCGGGGCCGGGGCGGAACAGGCTCATTCCCGGCCAGAGGTTCGGGTAGGCCTCCAGCTCCCGGGCCCGTGCGGGTACCTTGCCGCCGTGCTGGCGGAACTGCCGCTGCCAGCCGACCCCGTCCTCACCCTTCGCGCCGCCCAGTTGGCGGGCGTACGTGGCCTCGCTGGTGACGTCGAGCAGGCGGTCGGCGGCCGCCCAGGCCTCGTCCTCGGTGTCGCGGACGATCAGGTGCAGTCGCAGCCCGATCCGCAGGGTCCGGCCGTGGGCGGCGGCCCGCGCCCGGACCAGGTCCAGCTTCTCCTTGAGCAGATGCGGCGGCTCGCCCCAGGTCAGGTAGACGTCCACGTGCTCGGCCGCCATCTCGATGCCGGCCGCCGAACTGCCGCCGAACCAGAGCGGGATGCCACCGGGCTGGACCGGCGCCAGCTCCCGCAGGCTCGCGCCCGCGTTCTTCAGTTCGTAGAACTCGCCCTTGTGGTCGAAGACTTCGCCGGCGGTCAGGCGCTTGACGATCGACCAGTACTCGGCGCTGAGCCGGTAGCGGTCGTCGTGCTCGACGTCCAGTCCGTACTCGCGCAGTTGCGCGGTCGAGCCGTTGACCACGTTGAACCGCAGTCGGCCGCCGTGCATCCGGTCGAAGCTGAGCGCCATCTTTGCCAGCAGGGTGGGCGAGACCAGCCCCGGGTGGACGGCCAGCAGCGGCTTGAACGCCGGGGTGGTGGCGGCCGCGAGCGCACTGCCGAGCGTCCACACGTCGTAGAGGTCGGTCGCGAGCAGGGCGCCGGTGTAGCCCAACCGCTCGACGCTTCCAGCCAGTTGCTGCAGGTAGCGGAGATCCACCGGGCGGCGGCCGGCCGGCTCCCACGGGTAGTGGCCCTCGCGCGGGATGATGTACCAGAGGACTTCGGAGGCCACGGTTCAGACCGCCTTGGCGAGCGCGGCGGCCACCGGGGCCTCCAGCGCGGGCAGATGGGCGTCGGCGACGGTCAGCGCCCGGTCGATGAACCCGACCCCGTGGAAGATGTCCGCGGCCTCCTGCTGCTCGGCGATGAACCCGGCGGTGGCGGGCTCCAGTTGCCACGGCAGTGCGGCCAGCGCCGTCTGCCAGTCGACGGCCGAGCCGCCCAGCTGCTCCGCCGCGATCGCGGCCGCCTCGGCCGGGTGCGCGGCCACCCAGGCGTCCGCCCGGCGCAGCGCGGCGGCGATCGCGGCGACCACCTCGGGGCGCCCGGTCGCGAAGTCGCGGCGGGTGAAGAACACCGAGCGGTCGGTGATGACGTCGCCGGTGCGGATCAGCTCCCGAAAGCCCCCGCTCCGGCGGGCGGCGGCCAGTTCGGCGCCCTGGGCGATCCACCCCACGATCTCGCCGTCGCGCAGCCGCTGGGCCTGGTCCTCGCCGGCCGCCGGGCGCACCGGGGTGACGTCCTCGGCGTACGAAAGCCCCTGCGCGTGCAGGGCCTTGGCGAGCAGATGGGTCTGCCAGGATCCGATGCCCAGCACGACGGTGCCGCCCTTGAGGTCCGCCACCGCCTGGACCGGGCCGCCGTCCAGCACCAGCAGGGCGCCGTGGTCGGGCCGGGGTGCGGAGACCGCCGCGTACACCAGGTCATGGCCGGCCGCCTGAGCGGTGACCGGCGGGGTCGAGCCCGTCCCGCCGAAGTCGATGGTGCCGTCGGCGAGCAGCGCACCGGTGCGGGTGCCGTCGGCGTAGTGGTGGAAGGCGCCGGTCTCGCCGAGCGGGGCCAGTTCCTCGTCCAGGTAGGGCAGTCGGGCGAGGTAGTAGAGCGAGGGGTTGCTGGCGTGGACGCCGAGGGTCACGGTCATCTGTTCAACTCCGGTGGTGCGGGCGGGCGGTCTTGAGGACGGTTCGGTGGGGCCGCTTACGGGTCAGTGGACGCCGAGGTCGGCCAGCAGTCGGCGGCGCAGGTCGGCGAAGGCCGGGTCGGCGGGGTCGCGGGGGTGGTCGACGGCGACCGGTTCGTCGCGCACGAGCAGGCCGTCACGCAGGACGGCGACGCGGTCGGCGAGCCGGACGGCCTCCTCCACGTCGTGGGTGACCAGCAGCACGGCGGGGCGGTGGCGGCGGACGAGGTCGCCGACCAGGTCCTGCATGCGCAGTCGGGTGAGCGCGTCCAGTGCGGCGAACGGCTCGTCGAGCAACAGCAGTTGGGGTTCGCGGACGAGGGCCCTGGCGAGGGCGACGCGCTGCGCCTCGCCGCCCGAGAGGGTGGCCGGCCAGGCGTCGGCGTGCTTGTCCAGGCCGACCTCGGCGAGCGCCTTGAGTCCGGTCTCCCGGGTGGCGGCGCCGCGCGGCAGGCCGACCGTGACGTTGGCCAACACCCGCTTGGACGGGACGAGTCGGGGCTCCTGGAAGACCACCGTACGCACCGGCGGGACGAGTACGGTGCCCTCGTCGGCCCGGTCGAGCGCGCCGAGGATGCGCAGCAGGGTGGTCTTGCCGGTGCCGCTGGCGCCCAGCAGGGCGACGAACTCGCCCCGGGCGATGGAGAGATCGACGCCATCAAGGACGGCCCGGGTGCCGAACACCCGGCGCAGGCCCCGCAGATGGACGGCCGGAGCGGCGGTCGCAGGCACGGCGGTCGCAGGCACGGAAGTGGCGGAAGTGGCGGAGGTGGCGGTGCTCATCGGGCTGCTCCCTGGACGGCCTGGCGCCACGGCATCAGGAGGCGTTCCAGGACCCGGACGACCGCGTCGGCGGTGAGGCCGAGCAGCCCGTAGATCAGGATGCAGACGGCGAGGATGTCGGTGCGCGAGTAGTTCTGGGCCTGGGCCATCAAGTACCCGATCCCCTCGGTGGAGTTGATCTCCTCGGCGGCGATCAGGGCGATCACGCTGAGCGTCATCGACAGCCGCAGACCGGACAGCAGGGCGGGCAGCGCGCCGGGCAGGACGACGGTGCGCACGATGGCCCAGCGGCCGAGCCCGAAGCTGCGCATCGCCTCGACCAGCTTGCGGTCGGTGTTGCGGACGCCGCCGGAGGCGGACACGTACATCGGGAAGCTGGTGGCAACGCCGATCAGGGCGACCTTCGCGGTCTCGGTGATGCCGAACCACACCATGAACAGCGGGACCAGCGCCAGGAACGGGACGGTGCGCAGCACCTGGATCGCGGAGTCGAGCAGTTCCTCGCCGAGCCGGGTGAAGCCGGTGACCACGCCGAGCACCAGACCGGTGGTCGCGCCGAAGAGCAGGCCGAGGCCGGCCCGGGTGAGGGAGACGCCGAGGGCATCGGTGAGCTGGCCGTTGCCCCACAACTCGCCGACGGCTTCGGCGACCTGGGCGGGTGAGGCGAGGACGTCCTGGGTGAGGGCGCCGGTGGCGGAGGCGAGCGCCCAGCCGCCGAGCAGGGCGAGTGGGCCCAGGGTGCGCAGGATCACGGCGAGGGCGCGCGGGCGGGGCCGCTGCCGCCTGGTGTGCGGGGTGACGAGTCCGGCGTCGAGGGCGAGACGGGTCTCGTCGGTGGTGCGTTCGGGGGCGGCGGTGGTCACTTGGCACCGTCCCCGAGCTTGTTGATGTCGATCAGGTACGGCTTGACGTCCACGAGTTGCTTGGTGACCTTCTGGTCGGCGAAGAACCGGGCGACGGTGCCGAAGCGGACGGTGTCGGCGTCGGAGATGGCCTCCGCGGCGGCGCCCTGCCCGCTGACGTTCACCGCGATGTCCTTCTCGGCGGGGGTGACGGCGGTCGGGCCGGAGTCGGTGAAGACGTTGAGGTAGGCGGCCGGGTCCGCCTTCTCCTTGAGGCCGTTCTCGCGCAGGTAGGTGTAGAAGGTCTTGACCACCTCGGGGTGCTTGTCGGCGAAGCCGTTGCGGACGGCCCAGACGGCGTAGTTGTCGGAGCCGACCTCCTTGCCGTTGGCCAGGAAGTGCGCCCCGGCGTTGGCGATGGTGGGCGTGGAGAAGGTGTTCCAGGTCGCCCAGGCGTCCACCTGGCCGGAGTTGAAGACGCCGGCCGTCTGGTCGGCGCGCAAGTAGACCCGTTCGACCTTGTCGGCCGGGACGCCGTTCTTCTCCAGCGCCTTGAGCAGCAGGTACTCGCTGGTGCCGCCCTGGGAGACGGCGACCTTGCGGCCGACCAGGTCCTGGACGGACTTGATGGGCGAGTCGTTCTTCACCAGGATCCCTTCGCCGACGCCGTCGGGCGCGGTCTGGGCGAACAGCTTGAAGCCGGGCTTCTGGGCGAGCGCGGCGACGGCCGAGGTGATCGAGCCCAGGGCGACGTCCAGTTGGTCGGCGGACAGGGCCTGCGCGGCCGGGGCGAACGGGCCCGCGCTGCCGGTCCAGGCGACCTTGGCGTGGACGGCGGCCAGCGCCTTGTCCAGCGAGCCGTCCTTCTTGCCGCGGGCGAGGAACCCGTTGTTTCCGGGGTCGGGCAGGCGGAGCACCACGTCGGCCTTGCCGCCGGCCCCGCCGTCGGCGGAGGCCTTGGCCCCGTCGGCGGACGAGCCGCAGGCGGCCAGTGCGGTGGAGGCGAGCAGCGCGGTGGCGGCGAGGGCGAGGCGGGGGGTCTTCACGGGGTCTCCAAACGAAGGACAGCTGACAAGTGACAACTTTCGAAATCTGTTATCTGAAATCTGTCTGCTGAAATCTGTTAGTTGTGATCTGTCAGCCGGCGGCCGGGCGGCGCTCAGCCGCCCACCGCGGCGCGGCGCCGTTCGCGCAGCAGCTCGTGGGCGGCGCGCAGGGGTTCCGGGTCGGCCCAGCCGGGGATGTCGACCGGGGAGGCGAGGAATCCCCGGTCCCCGAGGAAACGTTCCTGCTGCGCCAGCAGCTCCAGGCGCTCCGCCGAGAGGTCCAGGTGCAGGGTGCGGTGGCTGCCCGGTGCGTACGCCCCGGCCACGCCCTCGGCGCCCGCACCGGTCTCGGCCCGCAGGATCCGCACCACCTCCGCCGGGTGCTCGGCCGCCCAATCGGCGGCCTCCAGCAGAACGGCGAGGAAGCGGGCGACCAGCTCCGGCTGCTCGTCCAGCAGTTGCTGATGGACGGTGACCGGCCGGGGCGTCCCGTTGTTGACCCGGGCCCGGCGGTCCGGCACCGCGTCCAGTTCCACGGCCACCTCCGCCCCGACCCGGCGGGCCGCCTCGACGGCGAGCGCCCCCTTCACGTACACGGCGTCCACCACACCGTCCCGCAGCGCGGCCAGCTCGCCGGCCCACTGCCCGCCGCCGGGCAGGCCCGGGACGTCGACCAGCTCGGCGTCGTCCAGCGTGAGCCCGGCGAGGCCGAGGGCGCCGCGGAAGCCGGCCAGGGCCATCGCCCGCCAGAAGTCGATGCCGATGTCATGATGTGGGACCGCCAGCCGCAACCCGCGCAGGTCGCCGGGGCCGGTGATGCCGCTGCCGGCCCTGACCAGGACCACCTGGCGCTCCTCGATCCAGGTGAGGCCGACCAGCCGGGTCCGCTCGCCGCGCGAACGGGCCCACAGCGCCGGGACGTTGCCGCCCTCGCGGAACAGTCCGGTGAGCGCGTGGGTGTAGTGGTGGTCGGCGGCCACCTCCGGCGGGGCGTCCTGGAGCGAGCGGACGGCGATCCCGTCGGCGGCGAACTCGCGGGCGAGCCACCCCTGGTCGGCGGCGATCCCGGTGGCGGTGGGCACCGGGCAGCGGGTGAACCAGAGGGTGTCGGGGGCACTGGGGGAAGGGCTGGGCACGGGGTGTGGTCCTCTGCGGAGGGGGCGGGTTCGGCGGGCGCCGGAAGGCTGCGGGTCTGGGCACGCCGCGCGGGTCACGGGGACCGGGGCGTCGGGGAGTTGCACGAGGTGGCGAGTCGGGCGGGGCGGTGGGTCGCGCGAGGCGGGGAACGCCGGACAGTGCGGCGCGAGGGGAGCGTCAGCGACAACACGCGCAGGAGGCGAGGCACCGGTGGATCGTCACGGCGTCGCTCCTTCCTGCGGGTCGGGGTTGCGGGTGGTGCGCCGGGCGGCGGGCGTCCGGCGCGATGTGAGGAGCGTTCCACGACGATCGAGCCGGAGGCAAGGTTTTGCCACATGGTGGGATCACTTGTTCATCAACGCCATTCCATTGCAACGTCGTCGACACAATCCCGCAGCACTCGCTGCCCTACGCTGAGACTCCTCCCGGTGATCCAGCCGGATTCCCGAACCGAAACGCGAGGTGCCATGGCCGAGGCCGCCACCGCCGTCCAGGGCCCGCCGGCCGGTGCGCAGGCCGTCCAGCGTGCGCTGGGGCTGCTGCACTGCTTCCACGACAACGGCCCCGACCTGAGCGCCTCCGACCTGGCCCGCCGGATGGACCTCTCGGTCTCCACCGCGCACCGGCTGGCCCGGACGCTGGTCAGCGCCGGCTTCCTGGAGCAGGACGAGCAGACCGCGCGCTACCGGCTCGGCCCGGCGGTCGCCGAACTCGGTCAACTCACCTTCCACCAGCGCGGACTGCACCTGGCCGCACCCGAGTTGGACCGGCTGTCCCGACGCACCGGTGCGACCGCGGACCTCGCGATCCGCAGCGGTCCGCACGCGGTCATCCTGGTGGGAGCCTCCGTCCGCCCGGACACCGGCCTCGGGCTGCGCCGGCCGCTGCACTCCACGGCGCTCGGCAAGGTACTGCTGGCCTGGCCGCGCCCGGGGGAGCCGGCGGTGTCGGCGCTCGGCCCGCTGCCGTCGTTCACCGACCGGACGATCACCGAACCAGCCCGGCTCTACGAGGAGTTGGCGAAGGTCCGGAGCTCCGGGTACGCGCTCAACGACGGCGAGTCGGCCGCCGGGGTGCGGACGGCGGCCGTGCCCGTCCTGGACGGCACCGGGCAGGCCCGGTTCGCGCTGGCCGTCCGCTCGACCCCGGCGCACCTGACCGACGACCGCCTCGACTGGTTCCTGGGCCACGCCCGCACCTGCGCCGACGCGCTCGCCGTCCTGTTGCTGCCGCCCGATCAGCACGCCTGACGTCACGCCACAATGCCGCAGCGGGCTGCCCGTTGCGCGATGGCACGGACAACCCGCCGCGGCAGGAAGTTCGGTGGCCGATCAGCTGGCCGGGGTGTACTTGTAGCCGACCCGACGGACCGTCACGATCGTGTCGCGGTAGCCCGGTCCGAGCTTGCGGCGCAGCCGGGCGACGTGCACGTCGACCGTGCGGCCGTCGCCGACGTGGCCGTAACCCCAGACCGCCGAGACCAGGTGATCCCGGGTGTGCACCCGCTGCGGGTGCTCGGTGAGGTGGGCGAGCAGCTCGAACTCCAGGTAGGTGAGGTCGAGCAGCCGCCCGTCGACGTAGGCGTTGCGCCGCTCGGCGTCGACGGCGATGCCGCGCCCGGCCGGTCGGACCGGGCGAACACCTGCCTGTGCGGGCACACTCACGTGCGCACCGGCGTGCGCACCGACGTGCTGTACACCCGAGGGCCCGCCGAGGGGCGCGCCGGCGGGCACCGCCGCCACCGGGCTGTCGGCCGGCACGAGCACCAGGTACCCGACCATCGGGTTCCCGGTACCGGCGCCGAACTGCGTGCCGTACTGGGCGAGCAGACCCTGCGGCAGCGCGCCCTGCGGCAGGGCGGCGACGACGGTCGCCCCCTCGGGCAGCGCGGCGAGCAGGGCCGCCGGCGCGGCCGGGAGGACCGCGCCCGGCTGGGGCACGACGCCCGCGCCCGCCGGACGGGACGGGATCGCGTGAGAGGACCGGACCGCTCCCCCGGGCCATCGCTCGGCGGCCGGCGAGCCGTGCGAGAGCGGGGAGGCGGAGGAGCCCGGCGCGCCGGAGACGCCGGAGCCGGCCGGGGCGACGCCCGGGACGGAGCGGACCGCGCGCAGATGCGGGGTCGCGGAGGGCAGGGGCAGGGTGGCCGTGGATGAAGAAGACATGGTGTGCCGCTCATTTCGCGCGTGACGGACGGGGTGGAGTCGTCTGCGCGTCGACCGGGCGTACTGCCGGGCTGATCCGGAATCAGCCTGCGGAGGGCCGGGACGCGCTGGGCGAGCCCGGACACGTCTGATCGAACAGGTGCGGCTGCCGGGACGGCCAGAACGGCTCAAGGTCGAGGCGACCCTGGTGGCTGTCCCCGGCGCGGTTCGCGCGCCCGTTCCACCGCCTGGCCGGTCCACCGACGCACATCGCGGAGGCCGCCCCGGTCGAGCGGGGACGGCCGGCGATGCCGGGGGCGGGGCTGGTGCAGGCGATGTTCACTGGTGGTCTCTCCGCGAGGCGGGGCCGGATCGGCGGTCGCGGGCACGCCGGATGAGGCGGGTCCGCTACGGCCTGGTCGACGGGATTGGCGGTGCGTCAGACGGCGGCCGGGTGGGCCGGGAGCGTCAGGGACGTACCGGGAAGGGGCCGGCCGGTCACCGACAACAGGCGCTGCAGATCAGCGCCTGGTCGATGTAGCGGCGGACGGTGAGCACCGGCGTGACGGGGGCGGGATCGGTCGTGGCGCGTCGCTGGCCGACGGTCATCCTGCTGCCCTCCCCCTTGCTCTGCACGACGGCGCGTCGTCGTCGATGCGCGCCTTCGTGAACGGAACGTTTCCGGCCCTCCCGACGGCACGGCCGGGCGGCTTTCGTGCCCAGAGCCTTCCACGCCGGGCCGGTCTAGGCAACCTTCGGCACACCGAACGTCCGGGATGCGGACAACCGAATGAGACGTCGGGAGGCTCGGAGGCTCTGTGAAGCCTCTGTGCGGGTGCAGTGCCGGACCGATGGTGCGGCGGCGTCAGACCGGGGGCGCGGAGGCGTCAGACCCGGACGCGGTGTCGTCAGACCGGGTCACGGCAGCGCCCGGCCCGGGGTGTGGCGGCGTCAGATTCGGGCCGGGGTGCCGCGGTGGCGACGGGCGGCGGCGTGCTCGACGAGCGCGACCAGGAGTTCCTTCCCGTCCTCCCGCAGGCGCGCGTCACACAGCAGCACGGGAATGTCCGGGTCGAGGTCGAGCGCGTCGCGGACCTCGTCCGGGGAGAACCGCTCGGTGCCGTCGAAGCAGTTCACCGCGACCACGAACGGGATGCCGCGCTGCTCGAAGAAGTCGACCGACGGGAAGCAGTCGGCCAGCCGCCGGGTGTCCGCGAGCACCAGTGCGCCGAGCGCGCCGCGGGCCAACTCGTCCCAGACGAACCAGAACCGGTCCTGCCCGGGTGTGCCGAACAGGTACAGCGCGAGTCCGGGCCGCAGGTCGATCCGGCCGAAGTCCATCGCCACGGTGGTGGTGCGCTTCGCCTCCACGCCCGAGGTGTCGTCCACCGGGCGGCCCAGTTCGCTGAGCTCCTCCTCGGTGCGCAGCGGCCGGATCTCGCTCACCGAGCCGACCAGCGTGGTCTTGCCCGCGCCGAAGCCGCCCGCGACGAGGATCTTCACCGCGACGGCCGGGCCGCCGCGCCAGCGCGGGTCGTTGGCGCGACCGCCGGAGCCGTGGCCGCCGGGGGTGCCGCCACCAGGGGTACTGCCGGCAGAGGTACCGCCGGCAGCGGCGCGGCCGTCGTGGTCAGAGCGCACGGAGTCCATTGATCACGTCTCGCAGCAGGCGCTCGTCCGGCAGCTCGGCGAGCGGAACGGGTCGGGTGACGCTGATCAGCTCGGCGTCGTAGAGGTCGCCGAGCAGCACCCGGACGACGCTGACCGGCAGGTCGGTGTAGGAGCCGAGTTCGGCGACGGACAGCGGCTCGCGGCGGCACCAGGCGAGGAGGGTCTGGTGCTCCGGGTCGAGGACGTGCGCGGGCACGGCCCCCGCGTTCGGCCCGGGCTCGGCGGCGGTGATCAGCGAAATCAGGTCGAACAGGCCGTCCTCGACCGGCCGGGTGCGGCCGCGGGTCATCGAGTAGAGCCGCACGACCGGGCCGGCCTCGTCGTCGAACCAGCGGTCGTCGGCAGGGGCACGCGGGTGGAGCAGGTCGGACTCGGCCCCGTCCTGGCCCGCCCACTCCACCACCGCCCCGGCCGACACGTCCGAGCCGCCCGAGCCAGACGACTCGGGCGGCCCCGCCGCCTCAGCCTTCGGATCCGCCATCGGACCGCTCATCTCCCCGGCGGCGCGGCTTCGGTGCGCGGCTCGGCGGCCAGGTGCTCGCCGACCCGCTTGACCAGCAGCGCCATCTCGTAGGCGATCTGGCCGATGTCGGCCTCGGCCTCGCTCAGCACGGCCAGGCAGCTGCCGTCACCGGCCGCCGTGATGAACAGGAACGCCTCGTCCAGTTCCACCATGGTCTGGCGGACTCCGCCGACCTTGAAGTGCCCGCCGGCGCCCTTGGCCAGGCTGTGGAATCCGGCCGCGACGGCCGCCAGGTGCTCGGCGTCCTCGCGGTCGAGGTCGCGGGAGGCTCCGGTGGCCAGGCCGTCGCTGGAGAGGATCACGGCGTGCCGCAGGGCCGCGACGCGCCCCACCAGGTCGTCCAGGAGCCAGTTGAGGTCCCCGGACGGCTGCGTCGAAGTGGTCATGAATCAGTTCCTTCCGATGGAGCGGGTGGTGCAGGTGGTGCTGTTGGTACGGGTGTTGCCGATGGTGCAGGTGTTCCCGGTGGTGCAGGGTTTGCCGGGTTCCGTCGGACGGGCGAGCCGGCCGGCACCCGACGGGCGAGCGGTGCCCGGGCACCGTCCGGCGGCGCGGACAGCGCCGCCGGGGCGGGTGCCGGACTGATCGCCCGCCGGGCGGGGTCCGGTGGCTGCCAGGCGGGTACGGCGGCGGGCCGGGCACTCGACGGGGCCGACCTGGGCGTGGCGGCGCCGCGCCCTCGGGTGAAGCCGCGCTGGAACGAGGCGAAGGTGGCCCGCGCCTCCTCGGGCGAGCGCTCACGCGCCCGCTCGGCCTCCTGGGCCTCCCGGGCCCGTCGGGCGGCGAGGGCGGCCTCGTCCTCGGGCCCGTGGTCGGCCCTCTCCCGGAGGCGCTCCTTCAGCTGCTCCTTGAGCTGCGGCGCGAGGTTCGCCTGCCGGACCCGCCGGGGCAGCCCGCCCTCGGTCCGCGGGCCTGCGACCAACGGCGGGTCCGCGGGCCCGTCGACGACGGGAGCGGCAGTGGTCGGCTCGTCCCGACGGTGGCGCCCCGTCCCCGCACCGTCCTCGGCGTCCCTGGGCGGCGCGGGCACCAGCACCGGCCCGCCCTTGGTCCGCGAGGCCCGTCGCGGCAGCCCGCCCGGTGTCCGGGCCGGCTCGGGCGTGGACGGCCGGGGACCGCCGCTGCCCCGGTTCCGCTCGTCCTCCCCCGCGACGGAACCGGCCACAGACCCGGCACCGGCACCGGCGCCGACACCGACGGCAGAGCCGGCAGCGGCCCGAGCCGCGCCCTCCGCCGTACCGCCGCCGCCACCACCACCGCCACCGCCACCGCCGAGCGCGGGCACGGCGACCAGGTCGCGCTGTCCGCGGCGGACCGGGGCGGAGCGATGTCCGGTGGGCGGCGGTTCGGGCAGGCCGTCCGGCGCCTCGGCGAGCAGTTCGCGCGGGATCAGCACGACCGCCGTCGTCCCGCCGTACGGGGACGGGCGCAGGTGGACCCGGATGCCGTGCCGCCGGGCCAGCCGGCTGACCACGAACAGGCCCAGCCGGTCGGTGTCGGCGAGGTCGAACTCCTGCTCCACGGCGAGACGTTCGTTGGTTTCGGCGAGGAGTTGATCGCTCAGCCCGAGCCCGCGGTCGTCGATCTCCAGCGCGAATCCGTGCGCCACCACCTCACCCTGGACGGTGACTTGGGTGGTCGGCGGGGAGAACACCGCGGCGTTCTCGACGAGTTCGGCGATCAGGTGGGTGACGTCCGCGACGGCGCTGCCGAGCAGGCCGGTGCCGGGGAACGGCCGGACGATCACCCGGGCGTAGTCCTCGACCTCGCCGACTGCCGCGCGGACCACGTCCACCATCCGGACGGGCTTGCGCCAGGCGCGCCCGGGCGAGCCGCCGGCGAGGATGATCAGGCCCTCGGCGTGCCGCCGCATGCGCGTGGTGAGGTGGTCGACCTTGAAGAGGTCGGCCAGCTCGGTCGGGTTCTCGGTGCGGCGCTCCATGGTGTCGAGCAGGGTGAGCTGGCGGTGCAGCAGCACCTGGCTGCGCCGGGCCAGGTTGACGAACACCGCCGAGACGCCGCGCCGCAGTTCGGCCTGCTCGACGGCGGCCTCGACGGCGGCCCGCTGGACGGCGTTGAAGGCCTGGCCGACCTGGCCTATCTCGGCCGCCCCGAAGCGCAGTTCGGGTGCCTCGGCCGCGACGTCCACCGCCTCGCCGCGGCGCAGCCGCAGCATGACGGAGGGCAGCCGGGCGCCGGCCAGTTCGTTGGCCGCGTTGCGCAGTCCGATCAGTTCGCGGGCGAGGCCGCGCCCGATCCGGAAGGAGATCAGCACCGACAGGACGACCGCGACCAGACCGATCGCACCGGCGATGCCGCCGCGCCAGAGCAGCCCGATCGCGGCGGACCGTTCGCGCTCGCCGATCCCGTTGGCGATCCGGGCGTTGATCGAGGTGAGGTCGCCGAGCGCCCGGTCGGCGGTCTCCCGCCAGGAGTCGCCGTTGATCGCCTGGGCGACCCGCTCGGGGCCGCCGGCGCCGACGAAGTCCGCTTCGGCGCGGGCCAGCGCGGCCCAGGCCTCGCCGCCGCGCAGGGCGATGTAGTCGGACTGGTCGGCGGGTTCGAGTTCGGCGATGTAGACGGTGAACAGGGCCTGCTGGTTGTGCAGGGCGTCCAAGGCGACCTGGTACTGCTCGGCGGTGGGCTTGGCCGCGCCGCCGCGCAGGCCCTCCATCGCCGCGTCCTCCTGCGCGAGGTACTCGCGGGCGCGCACCAGCTCGATCAGGATGGTCCCCTGCCGCGGGAGTTGGCCGCTCTGCCGGGCGACGTAGGCGGACCGGAAGCCGAACACCGGCTTGACCAGGTCGCTGTACTGCCCCAGCGCGAACTCCCAGTTGAGCGCGGAGCGGCCGACCTGCGCGCGCAGCGGTCCGATCTGGTCGGCGGCGGCGATGATCTGCAGGAAGCGGCCGCGCTGGGAGCTGGAGAGCTTGCCGCCCGCGTGGTCCTTCTTCTGCCGCAGGACGTCGAGGCTGCGGTCGGTGGCGGCCTTGGCGTGTTCGTAGGCGTCCGTGGCGACCTGCGAGTTCGGGACGGCCAGTCGCTGGACGGCCGCGCGGCGCTCGTTCTGCAGATCGTCGGCGTACCGGTCGACCGGGGTCCCGAACTCCTTGTACGTACGGCTGATCTCCAGCTGGCCCCAGACGTCTCCGGTGGTGGCGAAGGTCGCGTACACCCACAGCGCGGTGAGTGCGACGATGGGCACCAGGAGCAGCGCGATGATCTTCGCGCGGATCGAGCTGCTGCGCAGACGCATGGAGTCCTCGGTCGGGAAGTGCCAGGCGCGGACGGGGAGCGGTTCGGAGGAGCCGCGGGGCTCGGCCGGAAAAGGCTTGGGAAAGGGCTTCGGAAAGAGTTCGGGTGCGGGCTTCGGGAATCGGCTTCGGGGCTGGTCGGCGTGGATGGTGCGTCGTCGGATCGGGCCTGGCCGGGAGGCCCCCGGTCGCAGGTCTGCGAGAGCCTACTACGCCCTGACCACTCGTTCGAGGGTCGTACCAATCCACTTCCCCGGCTTGCCCCGCACACGTCAGGATCGACTCCCGGTCACTGCGGGCTCGCGTCCGGATCATCCACCTCCGCCCGGTTTGCCCGGTCACCGAACGCACGCGGTTCCTCCTCGGCGGCGACACCTTCCGCAGGGACCGGTGCCGATCTCGTCGCGTCACGGTCACAACCCTGGGCAGTGACAGGCCGATCCGATAGTTTCGCTCCACCTGCGCGGCCCGGCACCGCCGCCACGGCCTCCGGCGCCGACACCGGTTCCGGCACCGGCGCGGGCAGTGCCGCCGCGAGACGCCAACGGGGGGAATGTGCGCGAGTTCACCACCCCCGCCGTGGCCGGGCCCGAGGCCACCGGAGGACTCGCCGACTCGCTGTACGACACCGCCGAACGCACACCGGACCTGGTGCAGCTGGCCCGCCGCGTCGGCCCGCCGGGCCCCGCCGACCCCGCCGAGCACCGGGACGGGCACCGGTTCGGGCACCGGGACGAGTGGCGGGGCGTCACCGCGCGGGAGTTCCGCGACGAGGTGCTCGCCCTCGCCAAGGGCCTGCTCACCCGGGGCGTGCGCTACGGCGACCGGGTCGCCCTGATGTCCCGCACCCGCTACGAGTGGACGCTGTTCGACTACGCGCTCTGGTCGATCGGCGCGATCACCGTCCCGGTCTACCCCACGGCGGCGGCCGAGCAGGTGCGCTGGATCCTCGCCGAGACCCAGGCGGTGGCCTGCCTGGTCGAGGACGAGGACGCCGCGATGACGGTCGGCGCGGTCTGCGACGCGCTGCCCGACCTCACCGGCATCTGGCAGCTGGACCGCGACTGCGTCGCCGCGATCACCGAGGACGGCCGTGACGTGCCCGACTCGCTCGTCCACCGCCAGCGGCTCGGCGTCACGGCCGGGAACGTCGCCACCGTCGTCTACACCTCGGGCACCACCGGCCGCCCCAAGGGCTGCCTGATCACCCACGCCAACCTGGCCGCCGAGGCCGACGCGCTGCTCGGCGGCTGGCGGGAGGCCTTCCACGACACCGGCGGCGGACAGCCGTCCACCCTGCTGTTCCTGCCGCTGGCACACGTCTACGGGCGGGCCGTGCAGGTCGCGGCGATCCGCGGCGGCTTCCGGATCGGGCACGTCCCCGAGGTCTCCACCGACGCCCTGCTGCCCGCGATGGAGTCCTTCCGGCCGACCTTCCTGCACGTCGTCCCGTACGTCTTCGAGAAGATCTTCCAGCAGGCCCGGCGGGCCGCCGAGGACGCCGGGCGCGGCGAACTCTTCGAACAGGCCCGGCAGGTGGCCGTCGACTGGGCCGCCGCCCGGGAGCAGAAGGCGTTCGGGCGCGGGCCCGGGCCCAGCCCCAAGCTGCGGCTGCGCCACCTCGCCTACGAGCGGACCGTCTACCAGCGGCTGCGGGCCGTACTCGGCGGCCGGGTGCGCAGCGTGATGTGCGGCGGCTCCGCGCTGCGCCGCGAACTCGGCCTCTTCTTCACCGGCGCCGGCCTGCACCTGTACGAGGGCTACGGGCTGACCGAGACGTCCGCCGCGATCACCGCCAACCCGATCGGGCGGCAGAAGCTGGGCACGGTCGGGCACCCGCTGCCGGGCTCGTCGGTGGCCCTCGCCGACGACGGCGAGGTCTGGGTGCGCGGCGGCTCGGTCTTCGGCGGCTACCTCAACCACCCGCAGTGCACGGCGGAGTCCCTGATCGACGGCTGGTTCGGGACGGGCGACCTGGGCCGGCTGGACGAGGACGGCTACCTGACCATCACCGGCCGCAAGAAGGACCTGATCGTCACCAGCAGCGGCAAGAACCTGGCCCCGTCGGCACTGGAGGAGCGGGTGGCCGCGCACCCACTGGTCTCCCAGTGCCTGGTGGTGGGCGACGACCGCCCGTACGTGGCCGCGCTGATCACGCTCGACCCGGCGGCGCTGGCGCACTGGTTGAAGACGCACGGGCTGGAGCAGCTGGACCCGTGGGCGGTGCTCGCGGACGAGCAGCTGCACACCGAGGTACAGCGCGCGGTGGCGGCGGCGAACACGGCGGTGTCGCGGGCCGAGTCGATCCGCGCGTTCCGGCTGCTGCCCCGCGAGTTCAGCCAGGACCAGGGGCTGCTGACACCCTCCCTGAAGCTGCGCCGGGCGGCGATCGCCGAGTACTACGCCGATGACATCGCGGAGTTGTACGTCCCCTGACGGATCGTCTCGTCCCTTTTGTGGCAGGTGTGGTGGGCTCCGATTCACCGGCCGTTCCCTTGACGGGCTGATTGGTCCAGTCCATTGTTTCTCCTCGGTCCGAGTGCGGCGCACCATCCGCTCCCGCCCCTCCGGGAGCACCCAGGTCCCGCGAGCCCGGTTCCAGCGGCCCGCCCCACGGGCCCGGTTCCAGGGTTCCGGTTCCAGGGTTCCGATTCCGCCACGCCCTCCCCACGGGCGTGTCCCCCACACGCAGGAGTCCTCTCGTGTCGATGTCCACGCGCCCGTCTGCGCGCCTGTCCGCGCGCCTGTCCGCGCGCCTGTCCGCGCTGGCCGCCTCCGTCGCGCTGCTCACCGCCTTCGCCGCCCCGGCGGCCTCCGCCACCCCCGGGCCCGCCCCGAGCGCCCCGAGCGGTCCGAACACCCCGAGCGGCCCGACCGTCAACCTGGCCACCAACCCCGGCTTCGAACTGCCCGCCCCCGACCTCTCCGCCTGGGGCGCCGTCCCCGGCTGGAACTGCACCGGCGGCCCGGCCGAAGCCGCCGTCACCACCACCACCGCGCACTCCGGCGCCTCCGCGCTCACCGTCACGCCGGCCGCCGCCGACTCCACCGGCGAGTGCGCGCAGACCGTGGCCGTCCAGCCCAACACCGCCTACACCGCCTCGGCCTGGGTCCGCGGCGCCTTCGTCTACCTGGGAGCCACCGGCACCGGCAGGGACGTCGCCCCGGCCTGGACCGAGACCACCGGCGGCGGCTGGCAGCAGCTCACCACCCGGTTCACCACCGGCCCGAACGCGCACAGCGTCCGGCTCTACGTCCACGGCTGGTACCAGCAGGGCCCGTTCTCTGTCGACGACGTCCGGGTGGACGGCCCCGCACCCGCCCCGGCCGTGGCCGCCGGATCCGTGCCCACCAGCGACAAGGTCGTCTTCTTCACCATCGACGACGGCTGGCAGCGCACCCCCGAGGCGGAGAAAGTCATCGCCGACCACCGGCTTCCGATCACCGCCTTCCCGCTGCCGATGCCGGCCGGCACCGACCCCGACTTCTTCCGGCGCGTCACGGCCGTACCCGGCTCCTCCATCCAGGACCACAGCGTCTCCCACTCCGACCTCAGCAAACTGCCGCTGGAGCAGCAGCAGATCGAGATCTGCGACGCCCGCGACGCCCTGACCCGCCAGTTCGGCACCACACCGGTGGCCTTCCGCCCGCCGTACTTCGCCTGGAACGCCGACACCCTTCAGGCCGCCGCCAACTGCGGCATCCGCACCGTGCTCACCGCCGACGCGGACTTCAGCTGGGGCGCGTCCAACATCTGGCACCCGGGCCTGCTGCAGCCGGGCGACGTCGTCCTGATGCACTGGACCGACACCCTCGCCACTGATCTCCAGCGCGCCCTCGCCGCTGCCGACGCGGCCGGGCTCAAGCCGGCCGGCCTGGTCGACTACCTGCACTGACACGTCGCCGTCGGGGGGGGCCCCCCCGAGCCCCCCCCCGGGGGGCGCGACAACCGGGGGGCCCCGCCCCCCCCCGGCCGGGTTAAGCCAAAAACATCGCCCAACACCCCCCCACCCCCCA
>NZ_JBHXTQ010000032.1:0-38799 GCF_042677305.1 Kitasatospora sp. NPDC127121
ACCCCGGCCATCTCCTCAGGTGTCACACACCACCAACGACACAACCCACCAACAGACACGCCACTACCGCACAGACCTGACCAAGCCCTACTAGGGGCTCTCCTTCGGATCACGCCGGTCGTGCGACCTCGCTGACCGGCGACTTCTCAGCTGTCCTCCCGAACAGTGCGGTAACCCAGCGCGCGGGCCAACGCGGCGACGGTGTCGAAGTTCGCGGTGGGCGAGAGCGCGGAAACCGTCCGGCGATCGAGCGGGGCGGCTGCCAGCACGGCCGCCACCGCCTCCCGGTCGACGGACCGCTCGTGGTAGTCCTCGGCGTAGCCCACGAACGCCTCCGTACCGTCGGCGGCGGTGAGCAGGTCGAACAGCCAGTCGGCGCCGTCCGTCTCGCCGTCGGCGAACTCGACCGGCCCGCACCGCCAGTCGGCGCCGCCCGTCTCGCGCCAGGCGCACACGGTCGCGTCGAAGAAGCCTTCGAGCTGGAACTCCGGCGCCTGCGCGTAGTGCGCGAGCGAGCCGGGCAGGCCGTCGAGCAGGCCGGGCCAGTGCGCGCGGTCCTCCTCCCGCCACGGGGTGGCGTCGCTCTCGTGGTCGAATCCGTAGAGGAACACCCCGGCCGGGTCGAAGACGATCGCGTACTGGTCACCGGAACCGTTGTCCATGCACGCCAGATCGACGCCCGGACGCCACCCGGCCACGTACGAGTGGTCGGGTGCGTAGGGGACGGAGACGATCGAGTCCAGCAGCGCCAGCGCCCGGCAGCGGGCGCGCAGCTCGTCGGGCCCGGGCAGGGCGGCCAGAAGGTGGTGAACAGTCATGGCGCACACTCAACAGCACGCCACTGACACTCCCGGTCCGAGTCGGCTACGGCTTGCGGGCCAGTGCGCAGGAGATCAGCTGTTCCCACACCGTCAGAGCGGGCCTGTCCACGCCGTTTCCGGCAGCGTCGTCGTCCGGCGTGGGGTCCGGCCGCCACAGGGAGCAGGGGACCAGGCCCGGTTCGAGGAGCTCAAGACCGTCGAACAGGCCGGTGATCTCCTCGTCGGTGCGCCACTGGCCCCGGCCGAAGCTGCTCTGCAGCTTCTGCTCCAGGAGCCGGGTCTCCTCGTTCCCGCCGGAGCGGAAGTGGGAGATGTAGACCTGGCTGTCCGACGGCACCCGGTCCACCCACCAGCGCGCGAGCTCGGCGGGGCGTTCGGCATCGGTGAGGTGGTGCAGTACGGCGCTGAAGACGACGCCCACCGGCTCGTCGAAGTCGATCAACTCCTGTAGGCCGGGGTCGTGGTAGAGCTCCTCCGGCTCGCACAGGTCCGCCCGGATCACGGCGGTGCGGTCGTCGGCGGTCAGCAGGGCCCGGCTGTGGGCGACCACGACCGGGTCGTGGTCGACGTAGACGACGCGCGCGTCCGCACGGTGCCGCTGGGCGACCTGGTGCACGTTGTCGGCGGTCGGCAGGCCGCTGCCCATGTCGACGAACTGGGAGATGCCGTCACGGGCCATGGCCGCCACGGCGCGAACGAGGGCCCGGCGATTGGCGAAGGCCACCGCCTGCGAACCGGGCAGGTCCTTGATGAAGAAGTCGCCGATCTCGCGGTCGACGGCGTAGTTGTCCTTGCCGCCGAGCAGATAGTCGTAGACCCGGGCGATGCTCGGCTTCGACTGATCATCCTCTGAGCTGCGATCGGTCACGGCAACAGACTCATAATCCCTTGGTCGTGGGTTCGAGTCCCAACCCGCCCCGCACTCGGTCGGCGCGGCTGTCCTTCGCACAGGTCCCTGTGGCCTGTGAAACGTCCTCATTGTGCGATCGGAAATCTAGGGCACTGGGTGCGCCCGGACCGGGCTGCCCCGCCAAAGTTCACCCGGATGGGAACGCGGAAGCCGGTGGCTGGAGGACAACGCCTCTTGGTGCGGGCTCGCCACCCCGCTGTCCGCGTCGCTCCCGCAGCGCGGCGACCTGGTGACCCTCATCGCCGCGAAGAACCCGACGGCCGGCACGGTCGGCCGGACCTGGCAGGCCCTCGACCCGGGTGAGGCCGGCACCGTGGAAGTCGCGCGGATCGCCCGCCTCGACGAGGGCGTTCTGCCCTGACCGGTGCAGGTGCGGTCTCCGGTTCTGGTGGGGCCGGTTCACAGAACGGCCCCACCGGACTTTGTCGTGGTGTCGGCTACCCGAGGCTCTCTGCGACGCGGATGAGTTCCTCGTCCGAGAGTCGTGGGGGGCCGCCGGTGGTGACGGCGAAGGTGTAGGTCCCGTCAGACCATGTCAGCGACCGGGGTCCGCTATGAGAATCCGGTTGTGTGATGGTCGCGGGGTGGCCCTTGACGCTGGTGGCCCGGCCGGCTGGTGGCGTGCTGTTCCGGAGAGTCTGGCTGATGATCAGGGACCCCGCTTCGGGCCCCGTTCCCAGCCGGTACCCGCTTGCCCAGGCAGGGGTGTCGGTCGGGAGCGGGGCCAGGCCGGGCAACTGGACCATCCTGCCTGCGGGGTAGGGGTAGTAGTTCTCCGGCAGGAACGCGGGCCGGAGAAGGTTGCGCTCGTCGAAGTGGATGACGGGCTTGCCTGCGGGGTCGTTCAGCGCCCTGGTCCCGAGCGGTTTGTTCAGGTGGGTTGTGATCTGTCCGATGCCACCTGGGTCGCAGGACCCCGGGGCGACAGTGTGCCGCAGGGAGACCTTTACTGTCTCGGCGGTCTCGCGGGCCACGAGCTCGGGTTGCTTCTCACAACTCCAGCCGATGCTGAGTGTCAGGGTCTGGCTGTCGGAGCTGAGCAGCAGCTGGCCGGTCACGGGGCCTTCGTGGACCTTGGTTTCCGGGCCCCGGTTCACCCATGCGTTGATCGCGAAGCCGCCACCGAGAATGGCTATGGCAGTCACGGCGGTCAAGCGATTCCGTCGTCCGCGCTTTGATATCTGACGGACGGTACCTTGCGTCACGAGCCCTCCCCGGCGGTCGCGGCCATGCTTGCGGCATGGCGCGCGCGAAGTCAAGCGAGATGGGAAGCGGAACTTACTGGGAAAATCGTTCAAAGATGTGCCGTTCAATTGCCGAGAAATGGCAAAGCCGTGACGGTTGTGCCCGGAAAGGTCTCGCAAGGATGCTTCTGGGGCTTTTATGTGCGGTGTGCGGTGTGCGGGGCGTTGGCTTGGCGCTACCGTGCTGGGTGCAACATGGCCCACGAAGGCTCTGATTGAATCCAATTCGGGGGGAACCGAATGGTTCAAAAAAGCAGCTCCGGTCGGAAGTGGATAATTCTAGCCACTGCCCTACTGGCGTCGGTGTCCGCAATTGCTCCGGCTATCGCCATATCGGGGGATGGCGCCCTCATCACACCGTCCGCTCAACCAGGCAACGCACCCAAGAAGAAGTTGCCGGCCGGCGCCACCGGTGCAGCTGCGCTGCTGGGGGCCGCCAAGCCGGAGGTCATCGAGCTCATGAAGAAACAGGAGGTCCTGGACAAGGTCGTCGACCGTATCACCGGAGGGCAAGAGGAACAGAACCGGGATCGGATCCCGGGATTTTCCGAAGTCGAGGTCGACCCAGGGGTCAACGAGGGTGACGGAAACGCCGCCGATGACACGATCGGTATCGTCCCGCGCGACAGCCAGCACTCGGGCGGATACGTCTATGGCGGCCCGTGGAACGAGAGCAGCGGTTATGCCCTTCAGGTCTCCGGTTCCGGCGGCAACAACGTAGGCGACTACGTCTGCCACTCCGCCGCCAACTCGGGGGCGCACTGCGGTCTTCGTGTTCTGCAGGTCGATCGGCAGATTCAAGGGCCTAACAAAGTCTGGCGCAAGTTCGCTGACCAGGTCGTTCAGACGGACCCGAACGACATTGCCGCCGCCAACGGAGACAGCGGCGGACCTGTTGTCACGGAACTTGGCGGAGGCAAGCTCCAGGCCCGCGGAACCATCACGTCGCTTGAGAAGGAGACCAACTGCGGCGGCCGAGCGACCTCTGACGGTGGAACTCGAACGCCGTGGTGCTTCAACGGAATGTGGTACGTCCCCATTTCCCAGACGCTCGCCGACATGGGGTGGGTCCTGAGGACAGACAACCCGTGAGAACAAACCGCTCCTGAAGCGGTACCCCGGTGCCGCGAGCTCTCCGGTGACGGGTTGCAACAGCAAGGTGCGGGGGCGAGACCAAGGTCTCGCCCCCGCACCTTGCTGCGGTGGCGGACCTGTGGCGCGGATCCCAGGTCATTCGCGGCTCCTACGCTCGTGACCATGACCTCCGCCAACCCCTTGAGCAGCGGCATGTCCGCATCCTGGCGGCTCGACCGCTCACCTAGAGATCGACGACCACGACATTGCTGGCCAGGTTCGTTCGTACGAGCTGCGGCACACCGTCGGAAGGCTCCCCGAATTCCAGCTGCTGCTGCGCCCGACCGCCAACCCGGAGTGGGAGGGCACCGCCCGCGTCTCGGTCGGCGAGGACCCGGGCCCGGTCGCCGCCGCGTTCCTGGCCGTCCTCGACCCCGCCGAGAGCGAGCGCGCGGTCCTGACCCGGCACGACCTCCTCTGACGCCGAGCTGGCTCATCGGGGTCTGGGTGCGCCGGCAGGCCGGCGCCTGAGCCGGGGCGCCGGGCGTTCGTGCGTTTGGGGGGGGCACAGCGCGTGGCGTGTCCTGGAAGCGCCTTGACCGTGCGTCTTACTGGGGAGCGGCTGCTGGGACCGGCGGCCTCTGGACCGCCGCCCCCTGCAGAGGAGAGCACAGTGGCGCAGAGCAAGGCAGCCCTCGATCTCATTCCTTCGTGGAGCCGCGTTCCGAGGGTTGACGTCGTCCCGGACCGGGATCCGGAGGCGGTGCGGGATCCGGAGGCGGTGGGGCTGCCGGTGGTCCAAGGGGCGGTGGCGGTGCCGGCGTGGATCGGGCTGGGCCCGGGGGCCGTGGAGGCCGCCGGCATGACGGGGGCGGCGGGCCGGGTGCTGCTGGTGCCCCGGGAGGACGGGCCGGACGTCGTGCTCTACGGGACGGGGCCGGAGGGTGCGGCAGGTCCCGATGTGCTGAGGGACGCCGGGGCGGCCGTGGCGCTCGCGGTGCCGGGCCGTTCGCGGCTGGCCGTCGTGGTGCCGTCCGGGGCGGGTGCGACGCCGGCGGAGGCGGCGCAGGCGTTGGTGGAGGGGGTGCTGCTGGCCCGTTACGGCTTCGATCCGCTCAAGCGCGAGCCGTCCGGCACGGCGCTGGAGGCCGTCACGGTCGTGGCGGGTTCGGGCTCGGGCTCGGACTCGGACTCGGACTCGCGCGAGGCCGTCGAGAGGGGCGTCGAACGCGGGGTGTGGCTGGCCCGCGCGACGATGCTGGCCCGGGACCTGGCCAGCGCGCCGCCCAGCCTGCTGACCGCGCCGGACCTGGCCGAGGTCGCGGTGCGGCTCGGCGCGCAGTGCGGTCTGAAGGTGGAGGTGTTCGGGCAGCGGGAGCTGGAGGAGTTGGGCTGCGGCGGCCTGCTGGGCGTGAACCGGGGCGGCGTGGACGAAGCCCGCATGATCAAGCTCACCTACCTGCCCTCCGACGCCGGTGACGGGACGCCCCGGCTGGCCCTGGTGGGCAAGGGCATCACGTACGACTCCGGCGGCATCAGCCTCAAGCCCGCCGACGCCGTGCATGCGACGATGAAGAACGACATGTCCGGTGCCGGCGCGATCCTGGCGGCCCTGTGCGTCCTGGCCGGGCTCGGCTGCCGGACGGCCGTGACGGGCTACCTGATGTGCACGGACAACATGCCCTCGGGTTCGGCGCTCAAGCTGGGCGACGTGCTGTGGATGCGCGGCGGCACGAGCGTGGAGGTGGTCAACGCCGACGCGGAGGGCCGCCTGGTCATGGCGGACGCCCTGGTCCTGGCCGGCGAGGAGCCGGGGGACGCGATCGTGGACATCGCCACCTTGACCGGCGCGTGTCTGCGGGCGCTCGGCGCCGAGACAGCGGGCGTGTTCGGCAACGCCCAGCCGCTGGTCGATCAGGTCCTGGACGCCGCCGCCCGCACCGGCGAGCCGGCCTGGCAGCTGCCGCTGTCGCGGCGTTACCGGCCGGAGCTGGACTCGGAGGTGGCGGACCTGAAGAACATGGGCGGCCCCAACGGCGGGGCGATCCATGCCGCGCTGTTCCTGGAGGAGTTCGTCGCCGACCGCCCCTGGGCGCACATCGACATCGCCGGGCCGGCCCAGAACGACAAGCCGAGCGGCTGGCGCACCAAGGGCTGCACCGGCTTCGGCGCGCGCCTGCTCGCCGAGCTCGCGCTGGCCTTCACCCCTCCGTCGACGGCCGCGCGCACCGACTCCACCCGCTCGATCAGTGAGGAGGCCGGCCGGTGAACGCCCTCGCCCACGCCCAGGCCGACGGCCCGCAGGACAAGAGCGCCACCGCTTCCGGGAACGGAAAGTCCGGCGGCGGGTCGGGGCGCGTCCTGGACGCCATCGAGAAGATCGGGAACAAGGTCCCGCACCCGGCCATCATCTTCCTGCTGCTGTGCGTCCTGGTGATCGTGCTCTCGGCGATCCTGTCCGCGTTCGACGTCCACGTGACCAGCGAGACGGTCAAGTCCGTTCCCTACCCGGCCACGCAGGTCCACGAGGGCGGCACCGAGTACCCGGGCACCCACCTGCCGCCGGAGTCGGCGTACACCCACCGCTACGAGACCGTCGTCGAGACGACGAAGGTCGAGAGCCTGCTGTCCGGCGACGGCGTCCGGTTCCTGTTCACCTCCGCGGCGCACAACTTCAACGACTTCGGCGTCGTCGCGGTCATCCTCGTCATCATGGTCGGCGTCGGGCTCGCGGAGGAGGCCGGACTGATCGCGGCCCTGATCCGACGCCTGGTCAGGATCTCGCCACCGGAGACCCTCACCGCGATCATCGTCTTCGCCGGCATCCTGTCCAGCATCGCCTCCGACGCCGGATACCTCGTCCTCATCCCGCTGGGAGCGGTCGCCTTCATCAGCGCCGGGCGCCACCCGCTCGCCGGGATCGCCGCGGCCTTCGGCGGGGTCAGTGCGGCCTTCAGCGTCAACCTGCTCATCGCCCCGATCGACGGCATCATGACGGAGATCACCAACCAGGCGATCAGGCTCGTCAACCCCGGCCAGTCCCTCAACCTGACCGCGAACTACTACTTCGCGATCGGCTCCACCCTGTTCCTCACCATCGTCATCACCTTCATCACCGAACGCATCATCGAACCCCGCCTGGGCCCCTGGCAGCCGCAGGACACCGACGCCGTCGCGGACGGCGAGGAGCCCTCGGTCGACGCGGCGGCCGAGGCCCGGGGGCTGCGCTACGCGGGCCTCTCGCTGATCGCGCTCGTGGTGGCCGTCACGCTGCTCGCGTTCATCCCCGGCGCGCCGCTGCGCAACCCGGAAACGGGGAGCCTGTTCGAGGACTCGCCGTTCATGGACGGCCTGATCGTCATCATCATGATCGCGTTCCTGGTGATGGGCCTGGCGTTCGGCGCGGGCGCGAAGACCCTGCGCGGCAGCGCCGCCGCGATGGACGCGATCACCAAGACCTTCGCCGGGCTCGGCGGCCTGATCTTCCTGCTGCTGATCATCGCCCAGTTCATCTCGTACTTCAATTACAGCAACATCGCCACGGTGGTCGCCGTGCAGCTCGCCGACCAGCTGGAGAGCGCGAACATCGGCGCGATCTGGCTCCTGATCGCCTTCATCCTGCTGACCTACGTCATCAATCTGATCATCCCCGGGATCATCCCCAAGTGGGCGATCTTCGCGCCGATCTTCGTTCCCCTGTTCATCCGCCTCGGCGTCGCGCCGCAGACCGTGCTGGCCGCCTACCGGGTCGGCGACTCCCCGACGAACGTCGTCACCCCGCTGATGGTCTACCTGCCGTTCATCGTCCTGCAGTGCCAGAGGTACCGGAAGCAGGCGGGTGTCGGCACCGTCATCTCGCTGATGACCCCCTACACGGTCATCGTGGCGGTGGCCTGGCTGCTGTTCTTCGTCGCGTGGTACGCCATCGGCATCCCGATGGGGCCGGGTGCACCCGTCAAGCTGTGAACGGGTGCCGGCCGGTGCTCACTCGGCTCGCTCGGCCCGCTCGCCCGGGGTGTCGCTCCGGTCCGTGGACGGCCTGCGGACCAGGCCCGCGGGGTCGACGAAGCGCACCGTCGTCCGGGCCCGGAGGCCGGCGGCGCAGTCGGCCAGCAGCCTGCGGGCGATCGGGCGCACGGCGGTGACGTGGGAGAGGTCGACCGTGACCAGCGGGCGGGGCTGGTCGCGGGCGAGGCGGCGGACGCAGTGGACGATCTCCTCGGCGGCCGCGAAACCGAGGTCGCCCAGCAGCTCCAGGTGGTGCGCGCCGTGGTCGGTGCGCACCGCCTGGAGCGGTGAGCGGGCACGCTCGGTGTGCCGCAGGACGTGCAGGCCCAGCTCGGCGGACAGCTCGCGCAGGACGGCGCTCGCGCGGACGCTGTTGCCCTGAGGGTCCAGCGGGGGGCTGAACACGCCGACGCCGAACTGGCCGGGGCTCACGGCGCAGACCCCTCCGCCGACGCCGCTCTTGGCCGGCAGGCCCACCCTCAGCATCCATTCGCCGCTGTGGTCGTACATGCCGCAGGTGGCCATGACCGACAGCGTGGCGCCCGCCGCGTCGGCGTCCACGACGCGGCGCCCGGTCACCGGGTTGCGCCCGCCGTTGGCCAGCGTGGCGCCCATGACGGCCAGGTCGACGGCGGTGACCTCGATTGCGCACTGGCGGAAGTACACGTCGCAGGCCTGCTGGGCCGGGCGCTCCAGCACGCCCTGGGAGAGCGTGAGGTAGGCCAGCGCCCGGTTGCGGTCCCCGGTGGCGGCCTCGGACCGGTAGACGTCCTCGTCGACCGTCAGCCGGCGGCCGGCGAAGCCCGACAGGGTGTCGCGGATCCGTTCGAACGCGGCCTCGCCGTCGCCGCCGATCAGCGCGGTCGTCACGATCGCCCCGGCGTTGATCAGCGGGTTCGCCGGGCGCCCGGTGCCCGCCTCCAGGCTGATCGCGTTGAACGGCTCCCCGCTCGGCTCGAACCCGACCCTCCTGGCCACCTCCGCCAGGCCCAGCTCCGACAGCGCCAGCGAGTACACGAACGGCTTCGAGACCGACTGGATGGTGAAGGCGGCCGCCGCGTCACCGGCCTGGTAGGCGTGGCCCTGGACGCTGACCATGGCGAGGCCGAAGGCGTGCGGGTCGGCGCGGGCGAGTTCGGGGATGTAGCGGGCGACGTCACCGGCGGTATCGGCGCGGTGCCGTTCGACGAGTTCGGCGAGCACCACCGTCACGGGCTCCATCAGCGCACCACGGCGGCGCGGCGCGCGGGCCCGGTCGGGCCCTGCCCCCGTGCGGGGGCCGCCCGGCGGAGCGGATTCACGAGGTGAGGAGGCGTTGCTTGGCCGCCGTGAACTCGTCGTCGGTCAGCATCCCGCTCTGCCGCAGTTCGACGAGGCGTTCGAGCTGGGCGAGCGTCTGGTCGTTCGGCGCGGCGGCCGGTGCGGCCGGTGCGGCCTGAGGCGCGGGCGCTGGCGGAGGCTCCGGCGGTGGCGCGGTGGCCTGCTGGTGCCGGGCGGCGACCCTGCTCGACACGGACGTGGCGGTCCCGGCGATGACGGCGGTGCGGGCGGCGGTGCCGATGAGCCCCGGGCGCCCGCCGCGCGACAGACGGCGGCCGATCATGACAGCCTCCTTCTCGGAGTCCGGTTCCCCTTTTGGAGTCCGATCTTTCAGAGTCCGATCGCGGCGAGATCGGCCGCCACCACGGTGTGCGGCACGTGCTCGCGCGTGACGAGGATCCCGTCCGCGTCGTCGAGTGCCCGTAGCAGCGGCGCGGCCCAGCGGTGCTCCCAGACGATGATCGCCGCCGAGCACCCCGCCGGGATCTCGTCACAGATGCTGGCCAGGTCCTCGTCGCTCAGCAGGCCCATGATCTCGCCGTCCAGCTCGGCGAACACGGCCGCTTCGTCGCTGTCCAGGGCATCGAGTTCGAGGACGCGGACCGCGCCCTGCTCGTCCCTCTTGATGAAGGTGAGGTCGAGGATGCGGATGATCCCCTCGGAGGTCAGGCGCTTGAGCTCCGGCAGGATCGCCCCCCGGAACCGGTTGCCCGGGAAGGCCATGACGGCGTACTCGACCGGCCCGACGTCCATGGCGTCACGCCCCTTCCGCATCGCGTCCCCGCCCCTGCCTTCATCCTCCGTCGAGCCCGGCGCCGCCGCGACCGCGCGGACGGCTCACCCGTACTGATGACGTACTGAGGGCGCGCTGTTGACGAGTGGAACCGGATCGCCGGGGGTTGCACCACCGCCCCCGGCGATCCGCCGCACCGCCGGGACCTGCGGAAAGCCGCCGCGGACGGGTGAGCGCAGGCGGCCCGCCGAGGCGTGTGCGAGGAGCGGAAACGGGCGCCCGGCCGCGACGGGGAGCGGTACCGTCGGGCGGGTGACCCGACCGGCCGAAGAACCCTGCGACCGGACCTGCCGCGCACCCGCCGCGGCCGTGTGAGGAGGAGTCCTGTGTCATCGCCTTGTGACCCCCGATACGCCGCCGTCGGCGATGTGAGCACCGCGCTCATGATGATCGACTCCCGGCTCAAGGCCGTCTACGACGGTAAGACCGGGACGGACCCCGAACAGCAGCGGCTGGTCGACGAGTTCGCCGCATCCGTGGGCCCCGACGAGTTCAACGCGCTGCTGGACGGCGCGTGCACGCTCATCTACCTCTTCATGAACTGGCTGCGGTCGGCCTGCGAGGAGCACGACAAGGACGTCATCGAGCACGTGGTGCCCACCCTCGTGGCCACGATGCGCATGATGCCCAGGACCTTCCGCCCCGAGGTCATCCCCACCATGGCCGGCCTGGTGATCGCCGCGGGCAGCGGTCTGAGCCCCAACCTGTGGCGCGCGCAGTACGGACCATGGACCGGCGCCGAGATGAACCCCCTGGAAGCCACGGCCACCCTGCTCGCGGAGCACGTCAACCGGGTCTCCGGCGACGACCACGACTTCGCGACCCGCCTGATCACCGACGCCCTGTCCAAGCTGGACCAGGGCTGAGGCGCGGCGCACTGCGCCACCGTGTGCTCTCGACCGCGGGGTCGAGGGCCGGTCATCCGGTGATCGCGGAGAGCCGCCGTCGCGGTGTCACGACTGCTCGCCCGCCCGCAGTTCGGTGGCGATCTGGCGCCGGCCGGTGACCAGCGTCTCCAGCACCACCCCGAGGCCGACCAGCAGGGCCAGGCCCGCGGTGGGCAGCAGCACCGGCATCAGCGCGGGGGTGACGAGCTCCCCGACCCTGGCGCCGACCAGGGTCGAGATGTCGAACGCGCCGCCCAGCAGGGCGACCGCCGCCACCGCGACCAGCCCGCCGCCGACGGCGGCCGCCAGAGTCTGCGGCAGCGCCTCGGCGACGATCAGGGCCAGCCCCTGGCGGGGCCGCAGGCCCATGGTGCGCAGCCGGGCGAGCACGGCCGTGCGGTCGGGCGCGGCCCGGAACAGCGTCAGCAGCACGGCGAGCAGGGCGAACCCGGCGCCGGCGGCACCCGAGTACCAGAACAGCCGCCCGGCGGCGTGCTGCAGCGGGTCGCCGCCGAGCTCGGCGACGGTCTCCCGGCTGCTGTGCACCGTGTATCCCGCGGGCAGGCCGTGGACGGCCTTGCCGACGGCCGCGGCGTCGTCCGCGATCATCTTGGCCAGGCCGGTCGGCTGGACCCCGCCGTTGTCCCGCAGTGCCGTCCTGACCGCTTCGGGGTCGACCTCGCCGACGGCGAACCACTCGTTCACCCGCTTGGCGTCCGGCAGCCGCTCCCAGGCGGGGCCGGCGGGAACGACGACGAACGGCTTGCCCGGGTCGGGCAGGGCGGGGGTGGCGCCGACGGTCCCGGCGACGGAGAGGCGCAGGTCGTTGCCGTTGGGCGTGCGCACCTGGGACGCCCCTGCGGCCAGGCGCTCGGCCAGGTCGCGGCTGACCAGCGCGGGCACCGGGGTGTCCCGGCCGCCCGCCGCCCCGGCCAGCTTCGCCGGGTCGAACCCGCCGACCCCGAGGGTCCGGGCGATCTCGGCGTACGCCGCCGGATCGACCACCATCACCAGGTAGGCCTCGGTGTAGCGCTGGTCGGCGCCGACGATGCGGGCGTTGGGCTCGACCCAGGCCGCGGTCGAGGCCCGGACGCCGGGCAGGGCGTCGGCGGCCTTGGTGAACGACTCGGACAGGGTGGCGTAGCCCGGGAGGGAGACGCCGATGTCCCCGCCCGTGGCGATGCGCGCGGCGCGGGTCCGCGAGTGATCGACGGTGTCGAGCACGGTGGCGCCGAAGCCGGTCGTGGTGACGGCGATCACCAGGGCGAGCAGCGGCAGCGCGGAGGGCCGGCGGCGGCCCGAGCTGTCGCGGGCGGCGCGGGCCAGGCCGAGGAAGCCGATCAGGCCGCGGCCCCGGCCGGCGAGGGCGGCGAGCCAGCCGACCAGCACCGGCTCGACCCTGGCCAGCAGCAGCCCGCCGGTGACGGCGAGCAGGAGCGGGGCGGCGACCAGCAGCGGATCCAGTCCGGCGCCGGTGCCGACGCCCCGGCGCCGGACCTCCGCCACGGCCACGGCGGTGACCGCCAGGACGGCGAGTTCGCCGACCAGCCGGCGTCGGCCGCCGACCGCCCGCCGGCGTGCCCGCCGCAGGGCCGCACGGGCCGGGAAGGCCAGCAGCGCGATCAGGGTCGCGGCCAGGGCCGCCAGCACCGAGCGGTCCCACCGGGGGGTGGGCAGCAGCACCAGGGCGAGGGCCGTTGCGAGCACGGCGGCCGGCAGGACGGTGACGGCACCCTCGCCGACCAGCCGTCGCAGCACCCCGGCACGGGAGCCGCCGCGGGCCTGGAGCAGCCCGATCTCGGCGGTGCGCCGGTCGGTGGTGAGGGCGGCGGCCAGGAACAGCACCACGGTGGCGACGCCCGCCACGCCGGCCGGGCCGATCGCGCTGAGCGGCAGCGAGGCCTGGTAGCGGTCGTCCGCCCGGCTGAGGATGCCGGGAAGGCCCGAGGTGGTGTGCAGGTCGGGGCGCCGGGTCGCGTCGGCCAGGGCGGTGGCGTCGTGCCCGGTCAGGAGGGAGCTGAGGATGCCGCGGGTGCGGTCGAACCGGTCGGCGTGCAGCGAGGCGGTGTCGACGGGCAGCCGCCAGAAGTTCTCGGCGTTCGAACCCCAGCGGGCCAGCGCGGGCAGGCTGTCGCCGTCGACGAATCCGCTGGTCATCCAGTGCTCGTGCTCGGGGTCGGTCCTCAGACAGGCGCGGGCCGGGCAGCCGAGGTCTTCCCAGAACGGGTCCTGGGGGTCGTTGACCTGGTACAGGCCGACCACCACGGTGGTCCGCTTGGCGCCCGAACCCTCGGTGCCGTTGTCGATGACGTCACCGAGCTTGATGTGGATGCTCTCGGCGGCCTTCTTGCTGACCACGATCGGCAGCGGACCGCCGGCGGCGGCGGGGGTCGGCCAGGTGCCGTCGGTGAGGGTGGCCCGGGCGGCCAGGTCGTGCAGGTAGAGCAGGCCGAGGACCGGGTCGGTCCGCTTCTCCGCGAACCGGTCGTACTCCGGATTGCCCATGCCGCGGTCGCCCAGGGCGCGGGCGCCGTAGGCCTGGCCCGACTGGGTCAGCGTCAGCTGCCGACCGACCATCTCGGTGAGCTGCTGCTGCACCCGGTCGAGTGCGGCGGCCTTGTCGTCGTCCCGCGTCTTGGACGTGGTCTGCAGGCTGGTCTGGTTGAGGCCCTTCTGACTGACGAAGTCCTGGAGCGCGGTGTCCGCGCCCCGGTCCGCGATGCGGGGGAAGGCCGCCGCCAGGAAGACGGCGACGAATGCCAGGGTCGCCATGAGCAGCGCGGCCAGCGGGTTCGCCCGCAGCCTGGTGCGGACCCAGCGCGCGGGGCGGTGGGGTGTCCCGGGAGCGGTTCCGGGCGCGGGCGAAGGGGTGGGCACGGTGGTGCCGGTCCGGGGGGTCACATCTCCTCCACGTGGCGCAGCCGGGTGGCCACGTCCCGACGGCGGCGTCCGGTGGGGAAGGCCGACAGCAGCGCGGCGGCAGCCGCCAGTGGCCGTCGCCCGTGTGGTCGGTGCACGACGAAGCCGAGCATCACGTTCTCCCCCCGGTCGCGTTCCGGCCCCACCCATTGCTCCGATCCAGGCACATCTCGGCCATGGACGGACACCTCGCGGGCGTGCCGGCGCAGTGATCACCGACATGCGGTCGCCGGATAGCGGACGATGCTGTCAGATTCGCTCCGGGAACGGAAGGGATTTGCGCGAATCAAGTAAGCAAGGAACAAATGCCATGCACACTTCACAATTCCGGTATCGCCGCACCCCTTTGACCAGGAGAAATCCCTTTCCCGAATTTTCCGCTCGGAATTGTGAACCGGCGAGCAGCTGCATCCGTTGGCCCGGGCCGCCACCGGCCCGGTGGTGGCCGTGGCCGAACCCGTTCCGGAGGAGATTCGATAACGATGTTCTGCCGCATTGTCCGAGAAATCCGGAATTTCAGCCGGAAAGCGCGGTCATTCGAGATCACCGGCCACCACCGGCGGGCGGGGCCTATAAGACGAGAGGGTCCGGATCCTTGGCCGCCGGATGCTCCTCCGGGGCCGTGGTGCTCAGCGCGCGGGCCTCGCGGTCGAGGGCCAGGTGGAGGCCGACGGCCAGCATGGGGATCGCGGCCAGCACGAACGCCCACTGTATGTCCCAGCCGACCAGCAGGCCCATGGCCGCGATGGAGAGCGGTTCCAGCGTGGCCCGGGGCAGTTCCATCACGCTGCTGACCCGGCCCAGCACGTCCGTCGGGGTCCTGGTCTGGATGAACGTCGGCAGCGCGACGTCGCTGGAGTACGCGACGCCGATCCCCAGCAGGGTGAGCACCACCGCCGCGCTCCACACGCTGGGAAGGAAGCCCAGCAGCACGAAGGCGGTGCCCTCGCAGAGCGTCATCCCGATGATGAGCAGTCCCCAGCGGCGCGGCAGCCCGGTGAAGACCGCGCCGATGGTGCCGATCAGCTGCCCCAGTCCCCAGGCGGAGAGCAGGACGCCGAGCGCGAGCGAGCCCTGGGGGAAGGTCTTGGCCAGCGCGGGAAGCCCCACGCTGAAGAGGCCGCTGTAGCTGAGGGCCGCCGCGCCGATCAGCAGGAGGACGGTGCGGATCTCCCGGCTGCGTCCGGCGTAGCGGAGCCCTTCGACGATCTCCCGCCGGATCGCCGTGAACGACTTGGCGCCCTCGTCGGCCTCGCCCGCCTGGTCGGAGGCCTGGTCGCCCAACTGGTCGCCCGCCTGGTCGGCCGGTTGTCTGCGGGGTGCGCCGAAGACCGTCAGGGCGGCGAAGAAGAAGGTGAAGGCGTTGAGCAGGATGGTGGTCGACGTCCCCACCGCGGCCACGAGGGCGCCGCCCAGGATCGGCCCCAGCAGCCGGGCCCCCTGCTCTCCGAAGCCGACGAGCGCGTTGCCCCGGGCGAGGTGCTCGGGCGGCAGGAGGGAGGGGATGATGCTGCCGGCCGCCGGCCAGAAGAACGCTTCGGCGACGCCGGTGAGCGCGCCGAGGGCATAGAGGTGCCACGTGCTCACGTGGTCGGTCAGGGCGATCAGCCCCAGCGTGGCGACGGCGAGCCCCCTGAGCGTGTGGGAGCAGAACATGACGGCGCGCGGGGAGAGCCGGTCGGTCACCGCGCCGCCCACCAGCATCAGCACGCCCCGGGGGACGGCCTGGACGAGCAGGATCGTGGCCAGCGTGGTCGTCGATCCGGTCTCGTTCAGGATCAGCCAGATGAAGGCGACCTCGAAGCTGTAGTCCCCCACCAGGGAGACGGTCTCGCCCAGCCACACCCGCCGGAAGGGCCGGTGTTTCAGTGGCTGTCGCACCTTGTCGAGCATCGACTACCTCTCTGCTGTTCCACTTTTCCACGATGAAGGACTGCGGGACACTGCGGGGCGCGTGCTCTTCGACGCTCTCGGCGGGGCGTGCGCGGCCGGCCTGTGGTGGGGAACGTTCTCTTCACTGGGGTGCGAACTCCAGGTGGAATCTGTCATGGACGGATGTGATGAGCCGGAGCAGCTCGTCATGGGTGGCGACGGTGCCCCGGACGAACGCCAGGCGCTGTGCGGGGTGGCGCCAGTCGACGGGCTGCCCCGGGGCCGTCGCCACGTCGACCTCGCCGACGCCGGGGAGGGCCCGTACGGCGTCGGCGCCGTCGATCGCCCGGACGGTGCCGACCGTGCGCGGTGGCACGATGAAGTACTCGAAGGTCACCGCCGCCGGCCGGGGGGCCGTGACGGGCTCGACGGTGCGTTCCAGGGCCAACGCGAAGGCGAGGGCGAGCAGATCGATGCCCAGCGCCCGGTCCAGCAGGCCCACGGCGCGCCCGCCGACGCGTCCGTTGACCTCGATGACGCGGGGGCCGTCCGGGGTGAGCTTCACCTCCGTGTGGGTCACCCCGGTCGTCACGCCGAGGGCCCGGACCGCGGCCGCGGCGAGTTCGGCGGCGTCCTTTTCCACAGCGGGCGTGAGGGTGGCGGGCAGGAACAGCCCGGTCTCCCGGAGCGGGTCCGCCAGGGCGAACTTGCCGGTGACGCAGAGGGTCGTGACCTCCGCGTGCTGCACGACGGCCTCGACGGAGACGTAGTCCCCCCAGTCCGGTCCGGCCACCGCAGGGTCGCCGGGCAGGTACTTCTCCACGACGAAGTCACGCGGGGCGCCGTGCGGGCCCGCCGGCTCGTCACGCCCGGGGGCGAGGCCGACGTCGGCCAGGGCGCGCCGCTGCTGCTCGCGGTCCGCCAGCCGTACGGTGTCCTGGCTGCCCGCCCCGGTACGGGGTTTGAGCACCACGGGGTAGCCCAGACGGGCCACGGCGGCGTCGACCTCGGCGGCGGACCGCACCACGACGCTCGGGGTGTGGTCGACCCCCGCCGCCGCGAACGCCGCGCGCTGGTCGGCCTTGTCGGTGAGCAGCCGGACGGTGTCCGGCCGGTGGTAGGGCAGGCCGAGGGCCTCGGCGAGCCGCGCGGTGCCGGCGAGGCAGTACTCGCTGAAGGTGACGATGCCCACCGGGCCGTGCCCGCGCAGCAGTTCGGCGGCGGGGGTGTCGTGTCCGCTGATCTCGCAGACCCGGGCCCGTCGGCGCATCCCCGCGAGCAGCGGCGCCACGCCCGGTACCGCCGGGTCGCAGACGAAGACCACGTCGCACAGGCCGCGGGCGGCGCCGAGGATCTCGGCCGGCCCCGCCGACCCCCTGCCGTAGACGACGGCGACCGTGGGAAGCGTGTCGGTCACGGGGACCCCGGGGAGCCGGCCGGGCCCGCGGGGACCGGTGCGGCGGGGCCCGCCTGGCGCCGGGCGGACTTCGGGGTCATGTCGTCCCACTCCTCCTCGATCCTGCGCAGGCAGTCCTCGCGGGACGCCGGCTCGCCCACCGTCCGCCACCCCTGGGGGACGTCGTGGTAGGTGGGCCAGATCGAGTACTGCTCCTCGTGGTTGACGACGACGTGGTACTGGTCCTCGGTCACGGCGCGTCGTTCTCCTTTGCCTTCGGGGCGAGCTCGGGCAGGCCGTGACGTTCCACAGCGGTCACGTACAACTCGCGCAGGAGCGGGTCGCGTACGCGGCCCCGTTCGTAGTGGGCGCGGAAGTTCTGATCGTAAATCCTGAACCAGGCGCGGTGCTTGTACAAGAAGAGCACATCGTGGGGCGCCATCCGGCGGATCGCGAACAGGCCGACGGGGGCCACGGAGACGGGGAAGAGCGGGTTGCGCACGGCCCGTTCGTCGCAGTGCGGGTGGAACTGACCGACCATCAGCCCGTGGGCGACCGCGCTGTTCTTCAGGCCCTCGTACGCCTCGTCGAGGACCTGCCAGCCCTCCGGCCCGGTGGCCGGCAGCACCACGATGCGGCAGTCGAGGGAGGCTCCGGTGTGGGTGCGGCTGCGCTCGGTGCCGAGGGCGAACGTGGACATCTCCGCCTCCAGGGCCTCGCGCAGCTGCCGCGCGTCCTCCCCGGTGATGTCGTAGCGGAAGCTGAACTGGGCGTCCTTGCCGCTGAGGGCGGGCGGGATGAAGGGGCAGACCGGCCCGGTGCGGCCGATCTCGTCGTGGGGCCGGCCGATGTACTGGCGCAGCCAGGTGTGGACCTGGGCGAAGTCCCGGGCGTGCCGGGCGGGTGACTGGGGTTCGATCACCCGGATCCACAGGCCGTCCATTCTGGCCAGATCATTGTCCTGATCCTGCATCACCTGCGTCATGCGACGGCCTCCTGTGCTCGGTCGCCGGGGGGTGCCGGGGTGGTGCTCGGGGCGGTCAGCCGGCACAGATCGGCGTACGTGGGAGCGGCGTAGAGCTGGGCGAAGTCGAGGGTCGGTCCGAGCTGGGTGCGCACCTGCTCGACCAGGCGCATCAGCCCCAGGGAGGTGCCGCCGTCGGCGAAGAAGTCGGAGTCGGGCAGCGGGCGGTGCCCCGTCTGGGACTCCCAGGCCGCGGCGAGTGCGGGGTGGCCCGGGGCGGCGGTGTCGGGCGCGTCGTGCGTCCGGGCGTCCGCGTCGTCCGCGAGGCGGGCGAGGGCGGCGCGGTCCACCTTTCCGGTGGGCCCCAGCGGAAGGGCGTCGACCGCGATGATCCGCTCGGCCACCAGATGGCGCGGGGCCCGCTGCCACGCGCCCCGGCGCACCGCGTCGGTGTCGACGGACGCCGGGGTGAGGAAGGCGGTCAGGACGGCGCCGTCGGGCCCGGTGCCGGCGATGACGGCGGCGTCGTCGACGGCGGGGTCGGCGGCGAGGACCGCCGCCGCCTCCGCCGGATCGGTGCGGAAGCCCCTGACCTTCACCTCGTCGTCGGCGCGCCCGAGGAAGTCCAGGGCGCCGTCGGGGAGGTGGCGTACGCGGTCACCGGTGCGGTACATGCGGGCACCGGGCCGGGCGGAGAAGGGGTCGGGCACGAACCGCGCGGCGGTCGCGGCGGGGTCGTGCAGGTAGCCGCGGGCGAGCCGGGGGCCGCCGAGGTAGAGCTCGCCCTCCGCGCCCGGGGCGACGGGCCGCAGCCGTTCGTCGAGGACGTGGCACGTCGTTCCCGCGATGGCGGCGCCGATGGGGAACGCGGCGGAGTGCTCGCGGTCCCACGCGGCGGCGTCCCCCAGGGTGCTGAAGGTGGTGTTCTCGGTCGGGCCGTAGCCGTTGACCAGCCGGGTGGCGGGGTGGGCGGCGGTGAAGGAGCGCGCGGTGCCGGCCGGGACGGTGTCACCGCCGGTGACGAGGGTGCGCAGGGTGCCCAGCGCCGGGCCGTGGTGGGTGGCCATGAGGCGGAAGAGCGGGGCCGTCAGCCAGGCCGTGGTGATCTGCGGCCGGGCCAGCAGGGCGGCCAGTTCGTGGAGTGCGAGGGGGTGGTGGTCCGCGGCCGTGATCCGGGCCCCGGCCAGCAGCGGGGACCAGATCTCGAACGTGGACGCGTCGAAGGCGAGGGTGGAGTGCAGGAGCACGCCGTCGCCGGGGCCCAGCCGCAGGGACTCCGCCCCGAGCGCCAGCCCGGTGATCCCCCGGTGGGTGACGCCCACGGCCTTGGGGGCTCCCGTGGTGCCGGAGGTGAACATGATGCAGGCCAGGTCGTCGGGGCCGGCCGGTGCGGACGGCACCGCCTTGGTGGTCCGCTCCGTGAAGAGGGAGGGGATGTCGTGCACGGGGATGCCCAGGTCCGCCACCGGTGGGCGGTCGGCGTGCAGGGCCAGGGCCGCCCGGGCCGTGCCGGCCATGAGCCGGACGCGGTCCGCCGGGTACCGGGGGTCCACCGGCACGTAGCAGCCGCCCGCCATCAGGACGGCCAGCATGGCGAGGACGGTCCGCTGGTCGCCGTGCCCGACGATCAGCACGGCGGCACCGGAGTCGACGCCCTTCGCCCGGAGTGACGCCGCCGCGGCGCGCGCCCGCGTCAGGAGCTCCCCGTAGCGGACCTCGCCGTACCGGTCGGCCAACGCCACGCGCTCGGGGAACGCCTCGGCCACGGCGGTGAAGCACTGCTCGATCCGGGCGTGCGGCGCGGTCGTCATCGTGCCCCCGAGGGGTGCTTGCGGGCGTTGCCGAGGCCGGTGGTTGCGGTGCCGGTTCCGGTGCCGGGGTACGGGCCGGTGCCGGGGCCGGGGTGCGGGGTGAACACGGCGCGCGGGCTGGGGTCCGGGGTCAGGGCGATGGCCGGTCGCAGCCCGGTCGCGGCCCGGTCGCCCAGCAGGGTGAACCGGCCGTGCGCGAGGATCGTCGCCGTGGCGAGCTGCGCCTCCAGCAGCGAGAACTGCCGCCCCAGGCACTGGTGGGGCCCGGCCCCGAAGGGGAAGTACTGCTGGACGGGCGGGCGCCGGCCCAGGAAGCGCTCCGGACGGAACTCCTCGGGCGCCTCCCACAGGGCCGGGGCGCGGTGGATGGCGTAGGTGCTGGCCAGGACGAGGTCGCCGGGCTCCAGCCGAACGCCGGCCGCCTCGACGGGGGTGTCGATGCGGCGGAACAGCGCCCACGCGGGCGGGTGCAGCCGCAGCGATTCCTCGACCACCGCCAGCGTGTACGGCAAGGTTCCCTGGGGGATCGACGGCGCGGCGCGCAGGGAGCGGAGGTCGGTGGAGTGGACCTCGTCGAGGGTGCGGGCCAGGGCCGGGGGAGAGCCGGCCAGGTTGTGGAAGGTCCAGGTGAGCAGGGTGCCCATGGTCTCCACGCCGGCCACGAAGATCGACATCAGTTCCTCGCGCAGCACGTCCTCGGGGCGGTCGCCGAGCGTGTCCCCCCGCTGGTGCAGGGCGGCGACGAGCGACGGCAGGACCCCGTCGGCCGTGGCCGGCGCGGGCGCCTGGGCCGCCCGGTGCGCGATGAACTCCTCCAGCACCGCCCTGTCCCGGGCGAACGCCTCGCCGTCCGCGTCGGTGACGGTCTCCGGGGCGAACAGCCGCCGGTCCAGGTAGTGGACGGCCGTGTCCACCGTCGAGGCCAGGGAGGCCAGTTCGGCGCCGGTCAGCTCCGGGTCCACGAGCCGGAGGATGATCTCGATGCTCAGCTGCTGGAGGGTGTGTCCGAGGTCGAACTCGCGGCCCGCCCCGGGCAGCAGCCGACGGCGGACGAAGTCCTCCGTGCTCTCCAGCACCAGGGTGTGCAACTCGGCCACGGCCCGGGCCGAGAACATCGGGCGCAGCAGGGCGCGGCGGTGGCGCCACTGCTCCCCGGAGGCGACCACGAACAGTCCGCTGCCCACCAGTTCGCGCAGCAGCCCGCGGTGGTTGCGGGTGCCGTGGGCGAGGGCCGCGGCGGCGACGGCGGGTTCCGCCGCGACGATCAGCCGCGTGCCGTCGTCCAGCGGGACGGCGCTGACCGTCCCCTCGTCGCGCAGCCGTGTCATCAGCCCCAGGGGGTCGCTGCCGAGCTCCTGGTCGAACTCCTCGTAGCCGACCGAACTCACGGTGATGCTCGCCATGGCTAACCCCGCCCCTCGGCGGACTCTTCCGCGTCTTCCGCGAGCGTGATGATCTGCTGGGAGTGGTCGTTCATCGTCCAGCCCTCGGCGGTGCGCACGGAGGTGCGCTGCTGCTCCGTGTAGCCCCTGCCCCGGTCGTGGAAGTGCCAGGCGAACGGCGGGCGGAGCAGCCGGCGTTCGACCGGGGTCCACTCCTCGCCCGGGAGGTCCTCGGGCACGGGCGCGGGAGCGGTGTGCTGCACCATGCCCGCGGTGTAGCGGCAGAAGACGACCCGGCGTTCGAAGTCGGCGGCCCAGGGCCAGCTGCCGTGGGTGGCGGTGTCCGCGAAGAGGACCACCGAGCCGGCCCTGACCGGGACGCGGGAGACCCAGTCGCCGACCTTCTGCCAGGTCTGGAAGTCCTCCGGGATCTCGAAGGCCGACTTGTGGCTGCCGGGGACCACCGCGAAGCCGCCCTGGTCGGCGAGGGCGTCGGTGAGGCAGAACGCGACGATCAGGTGTCCGCCGTAGATCCGGCCGTCGCGGACCTGGTAGGTCAGCGGCGGGTACTCCCACGGGGTGTTGCCGTTGTGCAGGATCAGCGCTCCGGCGCCCTTGCGGGCGTAGAGCACCTGGCCCTCGTCGTAGCGCAGGTCGGCGCCGAGCACCTCCTCCAGGTGCGGCAGCACCTTCTCGTGGCTGATCAGGTCGCGCACCGGGCGCGGGGTGGTGTGGAGCGGGCCGGCGTTGGCGATGAACGGGTTGTACCGCTTGAGCAGCGGGTATCCGAGCTTGTTCTCGCCCTCCCACAGGCCGTGGCCGTCGAGGGCGGCGTTGACGGCGGCGAGTTCCCGCGCGGAGAGGACGTCCTCCAGGACCAGGTAGCCGCGCAGGTCGAACAGGTACTTCTGCTCTTCGTCCATGACTTTTCCCCTTGTGTCGGATGTGTCGGATGTGCCGGAGAGCGGGCGGTCGGGGCACGGGCGCGACGGGCGCACCGCGCGGGAGGTGCGGCTGGGGCGTAGCTCAGCTCTGGTCGGGTTCGAGCTCCGCCAGGGCCCGGGCGAGGTGCCCGCGCAGCTCGGCCTGCGGGAAGAGGCCGACGGCTCCGGTCAGGAGCACCGAACACCCTCCCGAGCGGGCCGGTTGCACGTGGAGGACGAGGTCGAGGTCCGCCCAGTGCTCGGGCACGGTGTCGTGGGGCAGGTCGTCCGGCACCACGGCCGGGTTCTCCTCCGGCCCGTGGACGACCAGCCCGGCCGCGCAGACCGGCGGCCGGACCGCGGGGTCGACCGGATCGGCGAGCTCGGCGATGTGCAGCAGCGGCAGGTCGGCGTGGTCCAGGGCGGACAGCAGCGCCCGGTGGGCGTGGCCGGCCCCGGTGGCGCCGAGCACCACCGGCAGCAGGTCGACGGCGCGGCCGACGAGCGATTCCTCGGTGGCCGCCGAGCGGTGGGAGACCGGCATGCCGATCACCGTGGACGTGCCGCCCGACATCCGGGAGACGATCCGGCCGAGCAGGTCGAGGAAGGCGGCCGTGGTGGTCGTCCCCGCCGTCCGGCCCGCCTGCTGGAGGCGTGCGTACGCGTCGGCGGGGAGGACCTTCCGCACCCCGTGGTTGCGGAAGGTCCTCGGGCCGGTGCGGCGCTCGGCGAACGGGTCCGGGGGAACCGGGCCCAGGCTGGTGCGCCAGTACCGTTCCAGCTCGGCGCGCCGGGCCGTGCGGCGGACGGCCCTGGCGCGGGCGTAGTCGCTGTAGCGCGGGGCCGGTCGGGGCAGGTCGCGTCCGGCGAGCAGGGCGAGGAGCTCGTCGGCGAGGATGCCCACGGAGGCGCCGTCGCCCCGGTGGCGGGCGAGCCTCAGCAGCAGGTGCCGGACGGTGCCGTCCTCCCCGGTCAGCAGGACGACCTCCAGCCCCGGTGATCCTGCGGGCAGCGGCCGCTCGACCAGTGCGGTGTCCCAGTGGACCAGGGCGGGCCGGTCCGGCAGCGGGGCCACGGGGCAGGGCTGCCACGCGTCGTGCTGTCCCGTTCCGGCGGCCCCCGGTGTCGCCTGCGGGGCTGTCGGTTGTAGGGCCTCGTGCCGGGCGACCAGTGCGCGGACCGCCCGCTCCACGTCCTGCGGATCCACGGGGGCATCGAGCCTGAGCAGCAGCGGAATCGGGGGAGCGGGGTGTCCGAGGGCCCGTTCCTGCTGGGCCACCCGGAGCTGTTCGGGCGTCTGGGACGCGTCGGCTCCGGCGCCGTCGGCGGGAAGCGGCCGCGCGGCGGCGAGCAACGTCCTGACCTCGGTGGCGAGTTCGACGGCCAGCGGATGCGTCAGGACGGTGCGCACGGGGACCTCCACCCCGAGGCGCCGGCTCAGCACGGAGGCGATCCGGGCGGCCCCCAGCGACGCGCCGCCGAGGTCGTAGAGATGGTCGTCCAGGGTGGCCGACGGCCGGTCGAGCGCCGCCGCGAACGCCTCCACCACGGCGGCGGCCACCCGGTCGTGGGCGGCGGCGGGGCCGTCCGCCGTGCGCGCGGAGCGCACCATGGCCAGCAGCGCGCGGCGGTCCGCCTTGCCGTTGGCGGTCACCGGCAGCCGCGGGAGCACCCGGATCTCGCCGGGCACCATGTACGGCGGGAGGGTACGGGCCAGATGGGCGCGCACCGCCGCCGGGTCCGGGGCGGGCTCGCCGGTGACGAAGCCCACCAGGCGGCTGACGCGTTCCCCGACGACGACGGTCGCCGCCTCCCGCACCCCCGGCGCGTCCACGACGTGCCGGTCCACCTCCTCCAGCTCCACCCGGTGGCCGCGCACCTTGACCTGGTTGTCGCTGCGGCCGACGAACTGCACGCTCCCGTCGGCGTTCCACCGCACCCGGTCCCCGGTGCGGTACATCCGCGAGCCCGGGGGACCGGCCGGGTCGGGCAGGAACCGGGCCGCCGTTTCGGCCGGACGGTCCCGGTAGCCTCGTGCCACCCCGGTGCCGCCGATGTACAGCTCGCCGGTGACCCCGATCGGCACCGGACGCAGCGCGCCGTCGAGGATGTGCAGGCGCACGCCGGAGACGGGGTGGCCCACGGGGGCGGTGCCGCCCTCGGCCCCCGCCGTGCACCGGTACGAGGTGGCGTCGATGCAGGTCTCGGACGGCCCGTACTGGTTGCGCAGTTCACCGCGGCCGACACGCAGGTAGCGGTCGGCCTGCGCCGAGGGCAGCGCCTCCCCGCCGCAGAAGACGACCCGGGCCGGCAGCCGGCGCAGATCCTCGTCGTCCAGGGCCGCGAGCAGGGACGGGACGACGTCGACCACGGTCGCGCAGTACTCCAGGGCGGCCTCCACCAGGGAGGCCGGATGCGCCCCGAGGTCGACGCCGGGGAAGACCACGCCGGCCCCGGCGACCAGCGGTCCGAAGCACTGCCACAGCGACGGGTCGAAGACCAGGGGAATGGTCTGGAGCACCCGGTCGGGGGCGGCGAGGCCGATCGCCTCGCGGCGCCAGGCGAGTTCGTTGGCCAGCGCCCCCAGCGGCACCGGGACGCACTTGGGCGTACCGGTCGTGCCGGAGGTGAACACCGCGTAGGCCAGGTCCTGCGGGCCCGTGCGGGCCACGGGCGGCACCGCCGTGCCGGTGGCCGGGAGCTCCCGCGCGCCCCCTCGGGGGAGCCTGATCGTCCGCAGGGCCCTCCCCGGCGGGCCGCCGTCGGCGTCGTGCCCGGTGGCACGGTCCTCGGTGGCACGGTCCTCGGTGGCGTGGTCCCCGTCGGTACGGTCCTCGTTGGCATCGGGGCCGTCGGCGTCGTGCCCGGGGCCGTCGGCCGTGCGGACGAGGAAGTCCGCCCGGGCGCTGCGCAGCAGGGCGCGGCGGCGTTCCGCGGGGTCGTCGGGGCGCAGCGCGATGATCCAGCCGCCGAGCCGCCAGACCGCCAGGGCCAGCGTCGGATAGTCGGCGCCCGCCGGTACGTCCAGGGCCACCGCGGAGCCGGGGCCGACCCCGGCCAGGGCGAGGTGGGCCGCCGCGCGCTCGGTGCGCTCGTGCAGCGCCCGGTAGGTGAGGTGGCCGTCGGCGGCGTCCCGGACGGCGAACGCCTCGGGGGTGCGCCGCGCCCAGTCCGCGAAGGCGTCGTAGGGCAGGCGGGCCCCGGCCGCGGGCGGCGCCGTCGAGGCGGCCGCTATGGTCGCGCGCTCGGCCGGGTCGCGTGCGTCCAGGGCGGCCAGCGGCGCGTCGGGGGCGGCGAGTACGGAGGCGAGGCAGCGTCGGTAGGCCTGCCCGAGCCGGGCGAGGGCCGCGTCGGTGTAGTGCTGCGGGGAGCCGGTCAGCCGGATGGCGGCGGTGTCGGCGTGTTCCGTGAGCTGCACGGTCAGCGCGCCCTGGTCGCCCTGGACGCGCACCGGCAGGGGGGTGACCGTGAGGGGGCCGGCCGGGCGCGGCCGGTTGTCCTCGTGGGTCAGGACGAAGGCGGCGGCGGGTACGGGCACGGCGGTGTCGTCGGAGGTCAGGGGGAGGGTCGGGTGCTGCGAGCCGGTCAGGAGCTGCTCGCCGGTCCGCCGGGCCAGCGCGGCGAAGCCCAGCGCGGGGGGCAGGGGCAGGGCGAGGGGCATCGCGGAGACGAAGGCGCCCACGGTGAGGTCGTAGCGCTCCGCCGCCCGGTTGGCGGTGGGAACGCTCACGGAGGCCGTCCGGGTGCCGGTGACCGCGCTCCAGGTGGCCGCGAACGCGGCGAGCCACACCGCGTGCGCCGTGCAGGCGCGCCGCCGGGCGAACGCGTGGACCTGCCGGGTGAGGTCCGGGGGCAGCGCCAGCTCGGCGTGCGGCATCCGGGCGGTCTGCTGCGCGGTGGCCTGCTGCGTGACGGCCTGCTCCGTGCTGGCCGGGTCGACGGCGAAGGGGAGTTCGGCCCCGTCGTCGGCTCCGTCGTCGGCGCGGCCGCTGGAGCGGGCCCAGTGGGCGGCGTGGGCGGCCAGCGCGGCCCGTCCGTCCGGCGACTGCTCCCAGTGGACGTAGTCGAGGTGCTGGGCGCCCGGCGCGGGACGGGTGGAACCGGGGCCGTCCCCGGCGGCGTACGTGTCCAGCAGGTCGTCGATCAGCACTCCCAACGACCATCCGTCGCAGACGGCGTGGTGGAAGGTCAGGAGGAGGGTGTGCTGCTGCGGCCCCTGGGCCAGCAGGACGGCGCGGACGTACGGGGGCCGGTCCAGGCGGAACGGGCGCGCCGCCTCGGCGTCGAGTGCCTGGTCCCGCTCCGGCGCTCCCGCGGGCAGTTCCCGTATCTCCAGCGGGATGCGGGCGGGCAGGTCGAAGCGCTGCCGGGGCACCCCGTTCTCCTGGCCGAAACGGGTTCGCAGGGCCAGATGGCGGGCGGCGAGGGCGTCCAGGCATACGCGGAGCCGGTCGATGTCCAGCGGGCCCGCGAGCTGGAGGGCCAGGGGCACGGTGTAGGCCGCCGACGCGGCGGGCGACGCCTGTTCGGCGAGCCACATCCGGTACTGGGTGACGGAGAGGGGGTGGCTGCCGGCCACGGCCTCCGGGCGGGACGGGAGCGCCGGTTCCGAAGGCGCGAGTGCCGGTACGGAAGCCGCCGGTGGCGCGGCCGAGGGGCTGCGCCCCTGGAGCCGGGCGGCCAGTTCGGCGCGCTGCCCGGGGGTGAGCCGGTCGAGGGGCGAGGCGGTCATCCGAGCTCCTCCCCGGCCTCGTCGAGGATCTGCTGGGCGATCAACCGCTCGACCAGCGCGTACTGGAGCCCGATGGACCGGGCCCGCAACAGCTCGCCGACGGGGACGTCGACGCCGAACCGGCGGCTCATCCCGCGCGCCAGCCGGGCCACGGTGAGCGAGTCACCGCCCAGCTGGAAGAAGTCGGCCGTGTCGGGCACGTCGGTCACCCCCAGCTGTTCGGCCCACAGGGCGCGGAGGATCGCGACGGGGGTGTCCGCGACGGGGGTGTCCGCGACGGGCTCGGCCGCGTCGGCGACGGCCGCCCGGGCGGGTGGTCCTGGCGGTGGTCCGGGCGTCGGGGCGGCCGGCACCGGATGGCGCGGGCCGTGGAACGGATAGGTCGGCAGCGGGACGGAGCGCCCCGGCGCCTGGAGCGGGGAGAGGTCCAGGGGGAGGCCGGAGCACCACAGCCGGCCGATCGCCAACAGCACCGGGCGGGCGGTGGAAGCGGCCGGGGCGTGCGCGGGCGCGGCGGGGGCCGGCGGCGAGGAGCCCAGCAGCGGGATCGCGGGCAGCCCGGCGGCTTCCGCGAAGCCGCTCAGCACCCGGCCGGGCCCCACCTCGACCGCGACGGCGTCGGGGAACTTCGCCCGGGCCGTCGCCAGCGCGTCCGCGAAGCGCACCGGCCGGCGGGCGGCCCGGGCGAAGTGGCCGGGGTCGGTGAGCGAGCCCTCGGGCAGCAGCTGCCCCTCCGTGTTCTCGATCCACGGCAGGACGGCGGGGCGCACCTCGGCGGCCGCCGGTGTGCCCCGCAGCGCGTCGGCCGCCGGTTCGATCAGCGGGGAGTGGAAGGCGCGGGACGACCGCAGCACCTTGGCCGCGTACCGGTCGCCGACCTGCTCCCGGAAGGCCGCCACCGCCTCGGGGGGCCCGGCGAGCACGGTGCTCGTGGCGGCGTTGACCGCCGCGACGCCCAGCTCGGCGCCGGTCTCGGCCAGCAGGGCCCGGGCCTCGGCCTCGCCGCAGGCCAGGGAGACCATCGCGCCCGGGGCGCAGTCCTGCATCAGCTGGGCCCGGCGTGCCACCAGACGGGCCGCGGTGTCGAGGGCGAGGGCGCCGGCCAGGGTCGCCGCCGTGATCTCCCCCAGGCTGTGCCCGAGCAGCGCGCAGGGCACCAGGCCCAGGGCGAGCAGCGCCGTCCCGGCGGCGTACTCGACGGCGAAGAGCGCGGGCTGGGCGAGCGCCGTCCGGGCGAGCCGTTCGGCGGGGAAGGAGGCGTCGTGCAGCGCCTCGTCGACCTCGCGGGCGAGCCCGGGGGAGAAGGCGGCCAGGCAGGCGTCCAGCGCGTCGGCGAACGTGGGCAGGGCGGCGGCGAAGGGCGCCGCCATGCCGGGGAACTGCGTCCCCTGCCCCGGGAAGAGCAGCAGCGCCGGGGCGGGGTGCGCCGCCGTCGCCGGTGTCGCCTCGGCCGGGGCACGCAGCGCCGCCACGACCTCGGCCACGCTCGCGCCCACCGCCGAGGAGCGGTACGGGAGTTCCGCCCGCCGGGTGAGGGTCCGGCCGACGTCCGCCAGCGAGGGGGCGGCTTCGGCGTCCTCCAGGTGCGCGGCGAGCCGCTCCCGCATGCGGGCGAGGGCCCGCGGGTCCTTCGCGGAGAGCACCACCAGCCGTTCCCGCCCGGTCGGCGGGGCGGGCGGCGCGGCGGCCGGCTCCGGAGGCTGCTCCACCAGCATGTGCACGTTGGTCCCGCCCACGCCGAACGAGCTCACCGCGGCCCGGCGCGGCTGCGGGCCCCGCCACGGCCCGGCCTCGGTGGGCAGGGACAGCGGCGAGTCCTCCCGTTCCAGCAGCGGATTGGCCCGGCTCAGCCCGGGAAGCGCGGGCACGTACCCGTGCCGGAGCACCAGCAGCGCCTTCACCAGCCCGGCGAGTCCGGCGGCGGCGTCGAGGTGGCCGATGGTCGCCTTGAGCGCGCCGACCGGGATGCTGCCGGGAGCGGCACCCAGCGATCGGTACACCGCCGAGGCGGCGGACCACTCGATGGGGTCGCCGACGCGGGTGCCGGTGCCGTGGCTCTCCAGGTAGCCGACGGACGCGGCGTCGACGTCGGCGGCGGCGAGCGCGGCGCGGATCGCCTGCTCCTGGCCCGCCGCCGACGGCGCGAGGAAGCCCGCCTTGGCGGTGCCGTCGTTGTTGACGGCGGAACCCAGCAGCACTCCGTGCAGGGGGAGCGGGCCGCCCGCCACGTCCTCGTAGCGGCGCAGGACGACGCCCAGCGCCCCCGAGCCGCCGAGGGTGCCGTCCGCCGACGCGTCGAAGGGGCGGCAGTGCCCGCTGAGCGACATCACTCCGCCGGCCATGGGCAGGTGCCCCGCCTGGGGGGCGTTGGCCGACGCGGCGAGCACCAGGGCCTGGTCGCACTCCCCGTTGTTCAGCGCCTGGACGGCCAGGTGGGCCGCGACGAGCGAGGAGGAGCAGGCCGTGAGGACGGTGAGTGCGGGCCCGGTCAGCCCCAGTTTGTAGGCGATGCGCGTCGCGAGGAAGTCGCGTTCGTTGACGAGGAGCGCCTCCTCGAACTCCGGGGGCGCCAGCGAACCGGAGGCCAGGAGCGCCCGCAGATGACCGCTGCCGCTGGCGGCCGCGTACACCGCCGTCCGCAGCCCGTCGCCGGCCGTGACGCTGTGGCCGGCGTCCTCCAGGGCGGCCCAGGCGCATTCCAGTAGCAGCCGGTGCTGCGGGTCCGTCAGCCCGGCCTCGCGGGGGCTGACGCCGAAGAACTCGTGGTCGAAGCGGTCGGCATCGTCGAGCGGCCCGTGGACGGGGACGTAGGCCGGATCGTTGGCGAGGGACGCGGGGACGCCACGGGCCGCCAGCTCCTCCCGGCTCAGGCGCCGGGTCAGCACCCGCCCGTCGCGCAGGGCCTGCCACAGCTGTGCCAGATCGGCCGCTCCGGGGAAGCGCCCCGTCATGCCGGTGACGGCGATGTCGAGGGAACGGTCGCGGTTCATCGGTCGGCCTCCTGGGCGCGGCGGTCGCGGAGCGTACGGGCCGCGTCGCCGCGTCGGCGACGGGACGACCCGGCTGAGGGCGGTGGTTCCGCCCCGGGGGCGGGCGGCGTGTCCGTCGTCGCGCCGGCCGGTCGGGCCAGCCGGGCCGCGAGGTCGGCGACGGTGCTGTGGCGGAAGAGGTCGAGGATCGGTAGCCGGACGCCGGTGTGCCGGTGCAAGGCCTCCTGGAGCGCCGGCACCAGCAGCGAATGCCCCCCGAGGTCGAAGAAGTTGACGTCGCCGGGAACGTCGACGACGCCCAGGACCTCCCGCCACGCCGCGGTGACCGCCGCGTGCCCGGGCGACACGTCCCCGGCGGGCCGGGCGAGCGCCGAGGCCCGGCGCCGGTCCGCCTCCTGCTCCAGGGCCCGTCGGTCGACCTTGCCGTTGGGGGTGAGGGGCAGCCGCTCCAGCCCGTGGACGGCGGCGGGGACCATGAACTCCGGCAGCAGCTCCGCGACTTCGCGCCGTACGGCTTCCGGCTGCCCGCCGCCGGTGACGAAGCCGACGAGGCGCGCGCCGCCGTCGGCGACCACGGCCGCCTCCCGGACGCCCTCGGCGCCGCGCAGCGCCGCCTCCACCTCGGCGGGCTGCACCCGATGGCCCCGGACCTTGATCTGGTGGTCCAGCCGGCCGACGAAGGCGAGCGCCTCCGGCGCCCGCCACCGCACCCGGTCGCCGGTGCGGTACATCCGGGCCCCCGGCTCGCCGCCGAACGGGTCGGGCAGGAAGGCACCGGCCGTCTCGGCGGGCCGGCCGACGTACCCCCGGCCCACGCCCGCGCCGCCGACGTACAGTTCGCCGTCGACCCCCGGGGGGACGGGGCGCAGGGCGTGGTCCAGGACGTAGAGGCGGTACCCCGGCGCCGGGCCGCCGATGTCGACGGCCTCCGGCCCGTGGTAGCGGCGGTAGCTCGCCCAGACGGTGGCCTCGGTGGGCCCGTACTCGTTGACCAGCGCCACCCGGGGCAGGACGGCGAAGTGGCGCCGCAGCAGCTCGTCCGGGAGCGGCTCCCCGGCCGTGACGACCTCGCGCAGGCTCCGCACCGCGTCGGGGCCGGCCCGGTCGGCGGCGGTGAGCAGCAGGGCGTGGAGCGAGGGCACGCACAGCAGCCGGGTGACCTGGTGCCGGGCGATCAGCGCGACCAGGGCCTCGGGGTCGCGGACCTCGTCGTCGCTCGCGACGACCAGGCGGCCACCGGCCGACAGCGTTCCCCAGATTCCGGCCGCGGCCGAGTCGAACGCCGCGGGCGAGAGCAGCAGGAAGACCGGCCGCCCCGGATAGACGGTGCGGCGGGCGGCCGTGGAGGCCGCCAGCGTGCCGTGCTCGATCACCACGCCCTTCGGCCGCCCGGTCGTCCCGGAGGTGTAGATGACATACGCGGGATCGTGCGGTCCGGGCGGGAGGTGGACGGCGGGCTCGGCGCTCCGGTCGGCCGTCGGCTCGGCTGTCGAGGGCAGCAGAAGCACCGGCAGCCCGAACGACGCCGCCCGCCCGGCCATGGCCGCGTCGGTGACGACGGCGGAGGCCCCGCAGTCGGCCAGGCACGCCGCCATGCGGGAGTCGGGGTGCCGGGGATCGAGCGGGACGTACGCGGCACCGGCGAAGTGCACGCCGAGCAGCGCGGTCATCAGGCCCGCGGACCGCTCGGTCAGCACCGCCACCCGGGCGCCCCGGCCCGCGCCCCGGGCCGTCAGCCGGGCGGCGAGGTCCAGGGCGTCGGCCCGCAGCCGCCCGTACGTGAGCTGCTCGCCCCCGGCGACCACGGCGGTCCGCTCCGGCGTTTCCCGGGCGATCCGGGCGACGAGCTCGCTCACCGGGACCACCGGCGCGAACGGCTCCGGGCCCCGCCCCCACTCCAGGGGGAGGCGCCCCGGGTCCAGCGCCACGGGGAGCGCGGCCGGCGCGGAGGGCTCGGCGGCCAGCGCGAGCAGCGCCCCGCGGATCCGCTCGGCCAGCTGCCAGGCCTGGTCCGTCGTCCACCGGTCGGTGCGGTGGAGCACGTCCAGCCGGGCGCCGTCAGGGGTCTCCCGGAGCAGGATCTCGACGTCGTACTTCGCGATGGCCGCCGGGATCTCCACCGGGCGGGCGCGGACGCCGGGCGGCGCGGCCGTCGCCGTGGCCGGCTGCTCATGGTCGACCAGCACCTGGAACAGGGGGGCCTGCCCCGGACCGGCCCGCAGACCGAGCTCCCGGACGAGTTCGTCGAAGGGGTGCGCGCGGTGCGCGTGCGCCCGCAGGAGGGCCGCGTGCGCCTGGGCGACCGCCTCGCCGGCGGTGCCGCCGGGGCGGGGGCGCAGCCGTACCGGGACGGGGTTGACGAAGAGGCCGACGGCCTCGCTGAAGCCGGGCGGTCGGACGTCCATGGTGGTACCGACCAGGACGTCGCCCGCCGCGCCGTACCGGTCGGCCGTGACCGCGAACGCCGACAGGACGAGGACGAGGGCCGTGGTGCGATGCGTCCGCGCCGCCTCCGTCACGCGCCGCCACTGCGCCGCGTCCAGCGGGACGCCGACCGTCGCCGCGGTGCGCCGGTGCGGGCCCGGCCGGGGCCCGCCGAGGGCGACCGGCGAGTGGGCGCAGACGCCGGCGAGCTCCTCGGCCCAGAACCGGCGCAGCCGTTCGGCCTCGGCGGGCGACGGCCCGGGGACGGCGCCCGCCGGGGCGGGCGGGAGCGCCGGGCCGCCGGCCAGCCGGCTCAGCAACTGCTCGGTGATCAGTTCCGTGGAGCGGCGGTCGAGCACGAGGTGGTGGCCGACGAAGACCAGCACGTGGTCCTCGGGGCCGGTCCTGAGCACCCGCAGCTCGACCAAGGGCTCCTCGAACAGGTCGAAGGGCCGGTGGGCCACGCGCCGCAGGTGCTCCGCCAGGGCGTGCCCGGGCACGTCCCGTACGCCCACGGTGAACGCCGTGAGGGGCCACTGCCCGCGCCCGGGGGCCACGTCGTCGTCGATGACCCGCAGCCGCGTCTCGGGGTGGGCGGTGAGCACGTCGCGCCAGGCCGACTGCAGGCGCGCGGGATCCAGGGGACCGCTCAGCCGCAGCGCCCAGTACACGGTGAACTCGTGGCTGTCCGGCTCCGCCCGGTGCAGCAGCCACAGCCGCCGCTGGGCGGCCGACAGACCGGCGGGCGCAGCCGTGGACGGGCCCTCGCCGCCGGCGGGCGCGGCCCGCGCGATCAGGTGCCGCAGCCCTTCCGGTGTGGGGTCGCCGAAGAACGAGGCGAGGTCGACGCGCACCCCGCACTCCTGGTTGACCTCGGCGACGAGCCGGGCCGCGTCCAGTGAACTCCCGCCGCAGGAGAAGAAGTTGTCCCCGTTCGAGGCGGGCGGGCGGCCGAGCGTCAGCGCCCAGAGCCGGACGACGGGGTCCGCGCCGCCGTCCGGCGGCCGCACGGGCGCGGGCACGGGCAGGGCGCGCTCGTCGACCTTTCCGCTGAGCGTGAGCGGGAACGCGTCGACGACCTCGATGTGCGCGGGCACCGCGGCGGGCGCCAGCCGCCGGGCCGCGAGGCCGCGGAGCTCCCCCGGCACCGGAACCGGCCCGGGGCCGCGGGGGGTGACCCAGGCGAGGAGCCCCGCCGTCCCGGTCGGGCCCCGGCGGGCCACGTAGGCGTCCTGGACGCCCGGCGCGGCGCGCAGCACCTCCTCCACCTCGTACGGGTCGACCCGCTGGCCGCGCACCTTCAGCTGGTGGTCGGTCCGGCCGTGGTAGATCAGGTGTCCGTCGGCACCGAGGGTGACGCGGTCCCCCGTGCGGTACATCCGGGCGCCGGGTGCCGGGGCGAAGGGGTCCGGGAGGTAGCGCTCGGCCGTGAGCGCGGGCGCGTTGAGGTAGCCGCGGGTGACCAGCGGCCCCGCGAGGTACAGCTCGCCGCGGGAACCGACCGGCACGGGGCGGAGGTCGGCGCCCAGGACGTAGGCAGAGGTGCCGTCGAGGGGCCGGCCGATGCTGGGGATCCCGTACTCGTCGAAACCGCACCACGTGGTCTGGATCGTGACCTCGGTCGGACCGTAGCCGTTGGATCCCCTGACACCCAGCTCGCGCAGCCTGCGCCAGGTCGTGGCGTCGACCGCCTCGCCCCCGAAGTCCAGCTCCAGGCCCGTGCGTTGGAACATCTCCTCGACTCCGAAGGGGCGCATGGCGGCGAACATCGACGGCGAGGTGCTGAGCAGGCGCACGTCGTTGCGTTCGACCCACTCCACCAGCGCCTGCGGATCGCGGTACGTGGCCTGGTCGGCCACCACCAGGCAGCTGCCCCGGAAGAGGTAGAGGAGCTGCTGGAAGAAGACGTCGAAGGAGACGGCGGCGGTGACGCCGACCCGGGCGGCGGCGGCTCCGGCCGGCTGCGCGTCGACGAGGACGGCGAGGCCCCGGTGCTCGACCATGACGCCCTTGGGGCGGCCGGTGGTGCCCGAGGTGTGCAGGACGTACGCCAGATCGTGGGGGCGGGCGTCGCGGGCGTCTTCGGTGTGCGCGTTCTCGGCGTTCGGGGCCTCGGCGTCCGGGGTCTCGTCGACGATCGTGAGCGAGGCGTCGAGCCGGTGGCGCGACGCGGGGTCGCACAGCACGACACGGGTGCCGGTGTCCGCCACGACGTAGGCGAGACGGGAGTCGGGCTGCGAGGGGTCGAGGGCGACGACATGGGCCCGCACCCGCCACGCCGCCAGCACGGACGCGACCAGGGCGACGCCCCGCTCGCGCAGGACGCCCACCGCGGTGCCCGGGCCCGCGCCGTGGCGGCGCAGGGCGGCGGCGAGCCGGGCGACCTCGCGGTCCAGGCCGGCGAAGGTGAGGAGGTCGTCGCCGCACCGCACCGCGGGCCGCTGAGGTTGTGTGCGCACCCAGGCGTCGAACCGCTCCATGAGGGGTTGTGCGTGCTCCGACGGATCGGTCGGCGCGACGATCAGGGACGGCGTCGCCGCGCTCGTCGAGCGGGGCAGCGGTGCCCCGGGGTCGCGGGCGACGGCGAGCAGGGCCCGGCGGTAGACGGCGAGCAGTTCGGCGGCGGCCGCGTTGGTCGTGCCGCCGCGCATCCGGCGCGTCACCGTCACCGAGGCGTCGTCCGCCCGTAAGCAGAGGTCGAATTCGAGGTCGAAGCGAGTGAGGCCGATCGTCGCGCCGGGGTGCTCGGCGGGGGGAGCGGCTCCGGGAGCTTCGCGGGCATCGGGGACTTCAGGGGTCCCTGGGGGTTCAGTCGCTTCAGTCGCTCCGGGCGCCTCCGGTGTGTCTGCGACGGGTGCCGCCGCCGGCTCACGCACCGCTTCCATCGTGCGGACGGTGAGCCCGCCGAGTGCCGGCCCCGGGAGGGGGTCGCGCAGCTGGAAACTGACGGTGAGTCCGGGCGCTGCGGCGTCGAAGAGGTCCGCGCTCTCGTGGATCGGCTCGTGCGCGTGGGACAGCGCCTCGGCGACGGTCCGCCGCACACCGTCGCAGAGCTCGGCGCCGGAGGCTCCCGAGGGCCACCGCTGGCGCAGCGGGACCATCCGCGCGAAGCAGCCGACCAGCGACACGGTGGCCGGTGTCCGGGAGGCGAAGGGCGTGGCGACCATGACGTCGGGGGCGTTGCCCTGCGTGGCGAACGCCGCGTAGAGGGCGGCGAGTCCCATGAGGTACGGGGTGACGCGCAGGCGACGGGCCGCCGCGCGCACCGCGTCGGCCTCGTCCGGGGGCAGCGGGAGCACCAGGACGTCGGCGTCGGCTGTCCGGGGGCCCGGGGTGCGCGGCAGGGCCTCGGGCCACTGGGCGTCCGCCAGTTCGAGGGGCCAGAAGCGGGAGGGTTCCGCCGGCGCGGGCGGGTCAGGTGCCGTGGGCGGGGCCGCTGCCGCGGGCGGTGCCGGTGCCGGTTCCGGTGTGAAGGGGGGCCCGCCGGTGGTGCGGGCGTTGTACGCGGCGCCGATGTCCGCCAGCAGGTTCTCCAGCGACGCCCCGTCGCACGCGATGTGGTGCACCAGGAGGGAGAGCACATGGTGGTCCGGTCGGTGCCGGAACAGGTCGACGCGGACGGGGCAGTCGCGTCTCAGGTCGAACCGGTGGCGCCCGACGGGAGCCCAGGGTGCGGCGTCGGCCGTCGCGGCCGTGTCCACCGAGGCCGTGTCCACGGCGGCCGTGTCCACCGCGGTCCATCGCGGCTGCGGCGCGCCGGGAACCCAGGAGGGCACGCCGTCCTCGTCGACGAGCCGGCGGGCGAACACGGGGTGCCGGGCGACGGTCTCCTCGACGGCGCCCTTCAGGGCCTGCTCGTCGAGCTGCCCGCGCAGTTCCCAGACGCGGTGGATGTTGAAGGACTCCGGCTGGTCCCGACAGGTGAGCCAGATGCCGAACTCCGGGGCCGAGAGCGGGAATGCGAATTCGGCATCCGATGCCGGACCCGAATCCGAAACCAGGTCGCTCCTGTTCACTTCGGTTGCCCCTTCCGTACGTGCTGGCGACACTCGGCCGGTGGTCCGAGTGCGGGGTGTCGAGAGGAGGAATGTCGCTGTGCGGCCATCCGGGCATGGGGCTCTGAAAACTCGAAGAGTTCGCCCGTGAGCGGGCGGATGCCGGTGACGGCGAATTGAGCGGGGAACCGGGGGCGCGTACGTGAAGGTGCGGTCGGCGCCATCGGGGATCGGTGCCCCGGGTCGGACCTCCGGCCTGCCGGGGTCCGTTCACGAAACGAGTCTGTATGTGCCCTGGGAATTTTTCAAGAACGACCAAACGGAATGTCTTATTCTCGCAGGTGCGGGGAGGGCGACTTTCTGGACATAGGGCTGCGTCCGCCTCTCCCGACACCGGATCCGGCGCTTCCGCCGGCGCTCCTGCCGCCTCGGGGCCGGTGCCAGGGTGCACTTTGGGGCGAATCGCACCGTTGATTTGGGTGAAACCTGTGGACCTTGCGAAGGTTGGTTAAAGGATGTTATATGGCTCGGTAAACCAGCCCCGGGTCAGGATTGGCGTACTTCTCGAAGGCTTGACCCCTGTGGTACGTTCCAGGCGAAGGTGCACCGGATCCGCGTCATCGAGTGCGTGCGACGAGCGGACACCCCTTATTTCGACACGGTTCGAAAGGGTCCGGCAGGAGCGGGAAATCCTGTGGATCACGGACCTGAAGTCGGTATTCAGCTGGCTCTCGCCAATTCATCGACCACCTGCCCGGCAGGCGGCCGTGCCTTGCAGGCAATATCTCGACAGGGAGGTCTCATGGGTCTGCAATTCGGCTTCTGTTTCGGTACCTCGTTACGCCATGACGTGAAGCGGGACCACTTGTGGAAATTGCTCGAAGCGGTGGAGCAGTACGGATTCGATTCGTTCTGGTTCTACAACAACAACGGGGACGACATGCCCCCGCCGCTTGAGCTGGCACGGGAAGTGGCCCACCGGACATCCGCGCTGGTCTTCGGTCCGCACGTCCTGGTCGCCGCTGGCCTGGAACCCTCCGCCGTGGTCCGCGAACTGACCGACCTGTACCGGCGGTCCAACGGCCGGTTCGTCGCCCAGCTCGGCATCGGCGGCCCCCGCGAGGCCCTCATCCGGGACCCCGCCGAGGCGGCCGCCGCCCTGGAGGACATCCTGCGCCGCCTGCGCCGCCTCGTCGGGGAGTCCGCCGGGGAAGCCAGCGGCAGCGGCCCGACCGGGGTGCCGCCCGTCTGGCTGGGCGGAGGCCGGGAGCGGACCGTACGGCGCGTCGCCGCCCTCGCGGACGGCTGGGTCCCCGCGTTCATCACCCCCGCCGAGTACCGCCGGCGCCTGAAGGTCCTGGACGAGGAGCGGCAGCACCTCGGCCGCACCGAGCACATCACCCGCGCGGTGCAGCTCGTCTACGTGCCGCCCGCCATCGACACCCCCGAGCTCCGGCGCGAGCTGGACGCCGAGGTCTCGGCCCACAAGCAGGGCTGCACCAGCCGCGACGTCTATGCCGTCGGCGGCGACCGGGCGTTGCGCGAGCGCCTGGCCGAGTTCGCGGACGTCGGCGTCGAACACGTCATCCTGGTCCCCGCCCGCGCGGTCCCCGACTGGGAAGCCGAGATCGCCCGGCTCCACCACACCGTCACCACGTCGTTCGGCTAGGAACTGTCCTGGCGATCAAGCCGTGTTGGTAGGTACGGACGAGATGTCGACCGCGAGGTAGCCCGAATTGGTTCCCGCGATGAGCAGCCCGTGGTGTTCAGTCAGTTCGTGAACTGCATCTGCAAGGAGTAGCTTGGGTGCGGTCCTGGTATGCAGGTTCCAGATCCGGACTGTCCCGTCAAGGCCTCCGGTGACGAGGCGGGAAATGCCGTCCGGGGCCGTGAACACCGCCACCGCCACCGCCTCCCCGTACAGCCAGTCGGTGTGGCCGGTGAAGGTTTCGCCCTCCTGGGTGCGGGTGGCGGGGTTCCAGATCCGCACCGTCCCGTTGCTGCTGCCGGTGGCGAGGCGGGGGGTGCCGTCCGGCGCGGTGAACACCGCCACCGCCCTCACCGCGCCAGTGAATCCGGTGTGGCCGGTGACGAGCTCGCCGTCCTGGGTGCGGGTGGCGGGGTTCCAGATCCGCACCGTCTCGTCGTTCCCGCTGGTGGCGAGGCGGGGGGTGCCGTCGGGGGCGGTGAACACCGCCACCGCCTCGACACCGCCGGTGTGGCCGGTGACGAGCTCGCCGTCCTGGGTGCGGGTGGCGGGGTTCCAGATCCGCACCGTCTCGTCGCCGCCGCTGGTGGCGAGGCGGGGGGTGCCGTCGGGGGCGGTGAACACCG
>NZ_JBHXTQ010000032.1:38896-53154 GCF_042677305.1 Kitasatospora sp. NPDC127121
TCCTGGGTGCGGGTGGCGGGGTTCCAGATCCGCACCGTCTCGTCGCCGCCGCTGGTGGCGAGGCGGGGGGTGCCGTCGGGGGCGGTGAACACCGCCACCGCGTTGACCGAGTAGGTGTGGCCCGTGACGAACTCGTCGTCCTGGGTGCGGGTGGCGGGGTTCCAGATCCGCACTGTGCCGTCGTTCCCGCTGGTGGCGAGGCGGGGGGTGCCGTCGGGGGCGGTGAACACCGCCATCGCCTTGACCCCGCCGGTGTTGCCGGTGAGAGGTTCGCCGTCCTGGGTGCCGGTGGCGGGGTTCCAGATCCGTACTGTTTCGTCGCCGCCGTCGCCGCCGGTGGCGAGGCGGGGGGTGCCGTCCGGGGCGGTGAATACCGCCACCGCGTTGACCGAGTAGGTGTGGTCGGTGATGAACGCGCCGTCCTGAGTGCCGGTGGCGGGGTTCCAGATCAGCACCGTCTTGTCGCCGCCGCTGGTGGCGAGGCGGGGGGTGCCGTCCGGCGCGGTGAACACTGCAGCCTCCGCCACCCAGCTGGTGTGGCCGGTGAGGGATTCGCCGTCTTGGGTGCCGGTGGCGGGGTTCCAGATCCGTACTGCGCTGTCGCCGCCGTTGCCGCCGGTGGCGAGGCGGGGGGTGCCGTCCGGGGCGGTGAACACCGCCAGCGCGTTGGCCCCACGGGTGTGGCCGGTGAGGAGCTCGCCGTCTTGGGTGCGGGTGGCGGGGTTCCAGATCCGCACTGTTCCGTCGATGCTGTCGCTGGTGGCAAGGCGGGGGGTGCAGTCCGGGGCGGTGAACACCACTACCGCCCTCACCTCGCCGGTGTGGCCGGTGAGGGGTTCTCCGTCCTGAGTGCCGGTGGCGGGGTTCCAGATCCGCACCGTCTTGTCGTGCCCCCCGGTGGCAAGGCGGGGGGTGCCGTCCGGGGCGGTGAACACTGCCACCGCGCTCACCCAGTTCCCGTGGCCTGTGAGTTGGAGATGGAGATGCCGTCGGCGGACAGCGCCGGCAGCCAATGTGGGGGGCCAGGTTGCAGGGCTGTGGGCGTGGGTTTCGGCAGGCGGCGGGGTGCCTTGGATGTAGGTGGTGCCGAGTCGCCGCCACCACCGGCGCCACCCAATGGTGGCGGGGCCCTGCTGGCCGCCGGAGTCTGCCTCGTTGACGCGGTTCCGGAGGAGGACGGTTCCGGCGATGGCGGGCGGAATTGCGTTCATCGGCAGCCCATGGTGGAGGGCAGCGGTGGTGATGCTGGCGAGGTCGAGGACATCGAGGACGCTGGGGGAGTCGGCTAGTGCCTGGAGGGCTCCGGCGGTGTGACCCAGCCGCGCATGGGTGATGAGGTGATGGCGGATGTAGGGGCTGATGTCCTCGGACGATGGGGAGGTCCTGCCGCTCGGGTCCAGGGTTACGAGAGCGTTGCGGGCCAGGGCGGTGGTGATGGCGGCGTGTGCTGCCGGGGCGTCGGGGGCCGCGGTGAAGTGCTCGGTGAAGGTGTGGTGGGCGAGACGGTAGACGCTCTGGCCGTGCTCCTGGTCGATGGCGAGGTAGGGCGCAGCGTCGCGGACCAGACCGGGGATACTGCCACCGATGTCGCTCGCACCGTCGGGCGTGAGGACGCTGGCGGTGCAGGTCCAGACGCCGTCCTGGTCGGGCAGGCCGCGGCCCTGAGCGAGGCCGAGGGCTTTAAGGAGGGGGGCGTAGTGGGGGTCGATGCGGTGAAGGCGCGCCAGGGCCCGGGCGAAGAGCTGGCGGTGGGTGCGGCCGACCAGCGGGGTGGGGTCGGCCAGAAGCTCGGGGGCGCCTAGGAGTTCGTGGGCGGCGAGGCGGACGTAGAGGAACTGTTGCGGTTCGGTGCCGTCCTGCTGGTGGTCGGTGACGAGTCGACGGACGGCGGTCTCGATGCTCGTGTCGTCGGCATCCGGGATTTCGTGCTGCCGGGCGGCGTGGAGTTTGGCGCGCAGGTACCCGGCGAGCGCGTCCTGGTTCTGCGTCACCTCGATGCACTTCAGGTCGGTCCCGTGGGAACGGGGGCTGAGGGCGTCGAGGATGTCACTTTCGTCGGGGGCGGGGCGGTCGGGGCCTTCCTTGGTGGAGCGGCGCGTACCGATGACGATCCGAACCTGAGGGAGGGCGGCGAGGTGGCGCAGGAGGATGTCGGCGAGGGAGAGGGGTTGTTCGGCTTCGTCGAGGGCGTCGAAGAGCAGCGTCAGTGGTTCGTGCCGGTAGCGGAGGCGTTCGAGGAGTCGGGCTGCGAGATCGGCGGGTGGTTCGCTGTCGGCCGCTTGCAGGGCGAGGTCGGGCAGGTCGGTCGCTCGGGCGACGAGTCGGATGACGTGGGTGAGGTTGAGGCCGGAGAGGTGGACAACGAGGTCGAACGGGTCGTCCGGACAAGGCACCTCGGGCGGTAGGGGCTTCAGGTGGCCGTGGCGAATAAGGATCTCGCGCAGCTGGGTGTTGGTGTGGTGGAGGATGTGGCCGAGGAGGGCTGATTTGCCGGAGCCGGCGGGGCCGGTGACGACGAGGGCGCTTTGGGTCGCGGTGGCCAGCCAACGGAGGATCTGGTCACGTTCCTCGGTGCGGCCGTGGAAGTACCAGGCGAGTTCGCCAAATTCGGCGCCGGACGCCTTGGGGAGGAAGTGGCGCTGCTCATCGACGGGCAACTGCTCGATCACGGCCTGGAGTTCGGCGATCTTGTCCAGGGACGCTGAGACGGAGGAGGCGGCGTCAGGCAGGACGCGGACCAGCTGGTCGCGGTGGTTGTCGACCTTGATGGCGTCGTAGCCGCGGAGGTCGCGGGCGAGCTGGCTGCCGAGTTCGGCGAGGCCGATGATCTTCTGCCCGAGGAAGGTGATGGTCAGGGCGTGTTTCAGGGCGCGGGTGAAGTCGCCGAGTTCGGTGCTGCCCTCGGCGGCGGTGGACAGCAGCAGGAACCTGTCGACGCCGCGGTATTCGGTGATGAGCGTGCTGTGCACCTTGAGGGCGAAGTCCTTGGAGAAGCAGGCGTCCAGGACGACGATGGCCCAGCTGTCCTCTGCGTCGCGATGGAATCGACGGCTGCCGATGGCACGGGCGACTTCCTCCGGGTGGACGCCATCGTCGATGGGGGCTTCGGTGCGGTGGTGGGCGAGGTGGTTGGCGCTGCCGTGGCCGACCCAGTAGAGCACCGTGTTGCCGGAGTGGGAGACGGTGAGCCGTTTCCAGTCGCCGAGCCGGTCCTCGACTGCCTGCCGATCCCGTTCTTTCTCAGGAACCTCCCACCGGTTGACGTGCAGGCCGTAAGGGGCTAGCAGGTCGGCGATCGCCCGCACGTGCTGTTCGGTGTCCAGGTCCTCGTGGTGCCGGTAGGCGGTGAAGTTGATCGGGAACAGCTCGACGCCCCCGCCCTCGGAAGGTGGTCCGGCCGTCTTGTGGCCGGCGTCGGCGGGAACCGAATGGGGCGGGGTGCCCGCGTGGGGAGTGGTCATGGGTGGATCGCTGGGGTCAGGCGTCGGGCTGGGTGACGAGGACGAGTTGGGAGACGGGCGCGTGCCGGCCGGTGTTCAGGACCACCCGGTACAGGTCCGGCGCGTCCGCGGTGAACCGGGCCGACAGGGCCCCGTCCGTGCGGTCCGGGTCGCGGTGCAGGGTCAGGGGGTGGCCGGGGCGGCCGGTAGTCGCCGAGCGCACGCTCAAGGTGACCCCGGCCCGGGTGTCGAGGCCGGTGACGGTGAAGGTGAGTGGTGTGCCGAGGGTCCCGCCGAGGTGGGGGGTCTCCAGGCCAGGCCCGTCGCCGGTGCCGTCGCCGAGGTGGACGCCCTGCGGGCGTTCCAGTGCGATGCGGCGGATCTGTCGCAGGACCTCGTCGTGGCACATCAGCGTGCCGTGCTGGCCGAAGACGTAGTGGACGGCTTCGGTGCCGGTGCGGGCGGAGGGCATGTGGACGGTGCTGTCGCCGGAGGCGTTGTGGCGGGCGGGGATGCCGGTGGCCGGGTCGCGGACGAGTTCGCCGTCGTCGCCGACGTCGAAGGCGTAGTGGCGGCCCGCGACGACCGAGAGGTCGGCGCGTTGTTCTTCCAGGGTCTGTACGGTCGGTTGGGCTTCGCCGACGATCGCCCGGTGCCCCGGCAGCAGGAACCTGTTCTCGCGGTAGCGCGCCTGCTCTCCCAGGGAGCGGGCGGCCAGGTCTCGGTCGCCGCCGAACCGGGCGACGTCGCCCGGGGCGAGGCGGTCGACGTCCAGGCCGCGGTCCAGGCAGCGGTAGCCGGGCAAGAGGTCGTGGACACCGGGCAGGGTCGCCGCCATCGCCTGCACCCGCCGCACCAGCCGCTCCGGCTTCGCCCCGGTGTGAAGGAGGTTGAGCGCCAGGACGGACTTCGCCGAGCCCAGGAACGGCGTCCCGACGGTGACCACCGCCCGGGTGTCGGCCGCGAGTTCCGGGTCCTGCTCCAACGCGGCCCGCACCACCAGCCCGCCCATCGAATGCGCCACGAACAGCAGCCGCGGCCGCGCCCGCCACTCGGGCACGGCCGCCACCCGCTCCCGCCACAACTCCAGGTGCGCACGGGCCTGACGGGCCAGCAGCGCGCCGTTGTAGGCGACCGCCAGGCGCCAGTCGTAGGGGAACGGCTCCACCGCCTCCGGCGCCAGCGTGACCTTCTGCAGTACCTCGACCGCCTTGCTGTAGGGGTCCAGGCCCTGGAAGACGTGCAGGTACCACGGCTTGGCCAGCAGTCCGGTGGCGCGGATGCGGGTCAGCGGGGCCCGCCGGGCGGTGTCGGCATCGGCTTCCTGTTCCTGGGCATTCGCCCGCAGGGTGGCGAACAGGGCCTCGCCGGTCAGCGCGTCGGTGAGTGTCGCGAGGTTGACGCCCCACAGCGGGTGGCTCGTCGCATCGTCCTCAAGGATGCTGCCCATGATTCCCGGCACCACCACGCACGCGTCCCGGGTCCGGTCGTCGAACACCGGCGGCGACCCCGCCACCAGTACTTCGTGCCCCCGCCCGTCGCTCCCCGCATTCTCCATGCCACCAGACGATAGACAACCGCGTCCGCCTGCGTACGGGCTTCACCGAAGGAGACGCCCCCACCCGCAGACAGGCCGCGAAAATCCCTGCCGGACTCGCCGCCCCAGGCCGGGCACCGGGTCCCGGGACGGTGCCGGGCGGCGGCTCGGCGGCACTCCGGTGACCGGGCGGGCCGTTGGCCGTGCCGTGGAAGCCAGGGGTGATCTGACCGATGCCCAATGGGAGCGGATCGAGCCGCTGCTGCCGGTGAGCAGCGGGCGGTGCGGCCGGTGGCGAGATCACCGGCAGGTGGTGAACGGGGTGCTGCACCGGATCCGCACCGGTGTTCCGTGGCGGGATCTCCCCGACCGGTACGGGCCGTGGAAGACGGTACACGAACGGCACCGGCGCTGGTCGGCGGACGGTACCTGGCAAATGCTCCTGGAGCGGATCCAGGCCCGGGAGGATGCTTCCGGGACCATCGACTGGGACATCTCGGTCGACTCGACGGTCGTACGCGGGCACCACCACGCCGCCGGCGCCCGGCACACCCCGCCGCCTGCGTCTGGCACTGGCCGCAGCACTGGCCGGGCCGCGGCCGACCGGCCGGCAGGTGGCGGCGGAGCTGCGGGCGAGGCGCTCGGCCGCTCACGCGGCGGCTTCACAACCAAGATCCACCTGAGTGCGGATGGCCATTGCCGGATCCTGTCGTTGGTCATCACACCGGGGCAGAGCGCCGACTGCACCCAGTTCGAGCCGGTCATGGACAAGATCCGCGTTCCGAGGCTCACCACAGGCAGACCTCGCACCACGCCGGACAGCGTCAGCGCCGACAAGGGCTACTCCAACCGACGAACCCGCCGCTACCTGCGAAGACGCGGTATCCCACACGTCATCCCCGAGAAGGCCGACCAGACGGCCAACCGCAGCCGACGCGGCAGCGCCGGCGGTCGGCCGCCAGGCTTCGACCAGGACCGCTATAAGAAACGCAACACTGTCGAACGAGCGATCAACAGGCTCAAGGCTTTCCGCGCCGTCGCCGCCAGGTTCGACAAACGCGCCTACATCTACCTCGGCACCCTCACTGCGGCTGCCCTCGCCATCTGGCTCCGCTCGTGATCGCCAGGACAGTGCCTAGCACGTCCGTGGCTGCGTGGCTCCGTGGCTCCCGGTTCTCCCTCGCCGAAGCGGCGCTTCACCGGTGGCGGGCCCTGTCACGGGTCCGCCATCACGTCCGCAGTCGGAGTCGTCGGCCGGTTCGACGTCCTTCTTGGTTTGTCGGGAAGTGCCCCCGCAATGAACGATAGTTGAGCAACCGGGCGGCGCCGTCCGGCGGAGAAGGTGCCCACCCTGACCCGCTGCTCCACTGAAAGCTGGCCGACTCCCCATGGACCTGGCACACGAGGCGATCGACGGCCTCCTCACGGACTACCTGTATGGGGACGACCGCGCCCTCGACAGCCTGCTGGCAGCGGGGCCGGCGAGTCTTCGTCGGCTCCTCGCCATTCGGGCGGGCCGGGCCGAGCCGGGCTGGGACATGGCGGAGATCGTGCGCCGCGACCGGGACGACTACCGGCGCCCCTTGGAAGCGCAGATACACCTTGCCCGTGCCTTCCCGGACACCTTCTTCGACGAGGTTGCGGAGGACCCTGCGCAGGAATCGGCACTCATGGAGACGCTGGAGTACATCAAGGATCCGCGAGCCCTGCCGTTCCTGGAACGCCAACTGCGCACCCGTAGCCCGGAGTACCGCCGTCGAGCGCTGCGGGGTCTGGCCGAGAACGGTTCGGCCGATCACACCGAGGCCGTCGCCGCGTGCCTGGCGGATCCCGAGACGCGGTCCGAAGCGGTGGACACGCTGGCGCGGCTGGGCGACGTCCGTGCGGTCGGGCCGTTGCTGCGCGAGCACCTGGCGGACGACTCCTCGTTCGCCAGGTGCGCCGGAGCAGCCCTCGACCAGGTCGAGCAGCGCATCGGCGGGCCGCTGGTACCGCCGGCCTGGCGCGAACTGGGGCCGGCGGTGTTCACCGCGCAGGCCGTGATGGGCGTGCCGTGGTGCGTGGCCGAGGTTCTGGTGGAGCCCGGTCAGACGGTCCGGGGCGGCGAACTCATGGCCGTCCTGGAGAACGACGCGATCTGCCAGGAGCTGATCGCGGACTGGCCCGGCACGGTCACGGAGGTCCGGATCGCGGTGGACGACGAAGTTCCTGAGGGGGCCGTCCTGCTCGTTGTCCAGTCCCGTCGCCGGATCGGCTAGCCCCGCACTTCGCACTTGGGCTTTTAGGTCTGCAGCCAGCGGGGGCGGGTTTCGTCGATGCCGAGGAGTTCGAGCAGGTGTGCTTGGACTCCTCGGCTGATCAGGATGGTGGGCGGGTCGGTGGCGGTGCCGGGCCGGATCTTGAGGCTGGCGAGGTGGTAGAAGATCAGGCGGCCGGTGGGGCGGACGGCCCGGCTGTCGGGGTAGAGGCCGCGCATGGTCTGCTCGGGGCCCAGGGCTTGGCGGACCTGGCGTTCGATCAGGCAGAAGACCAGTAGAGCCAGGCAGATCACGGTGATCAGGGCCGCGATGCGTCGGTTGTGCTGCAGGAAGATCGGGGCGACCGCGAGTGGGGTTCGATCCCGAAGACCTCGTCCACCGCCCACTCGGCGGCCCAGTTGCCCACCCGCACCAGCGGCGCGGGCGCGGACAGCCGGTTGGCTACCAGTACCTTGATGACCTGGCCGTGCGTCAGGTGCGCGACATCGCGCACCGGGCACAGCCCGTCGATGATCCCGGCCACGTCCAGCCGGCGCAGAAACTCGGCAGAGGCGGGCAGAGCACCCAGACGCCTCTCCATCACGGGCGCGATCTCCACAGCGAAGCGTGGACGGTGCACCCGGGACCGCGGCGAACGAGATATCGACGACACACCTCATCCAACGACCCGCACACCACCGAGGTACCGGCCACATCATCAGTTCATCCAAACCACGCACGTGCGAAGGACGGGACTAGCACTCCCGCGGCCTGGGGCCGAGGCCACCAACGATGTAACCCACGGCTGAATGCCGAGAAGGTCAGCGGCTGGGTGATCGCGGCCGCTGTCGCTTGAATCTGGTTGCGGGGCACCTCATCGGCTTCGGGAGTGCGCTCCTGCCCTTTGTCGCTGCTGGCGAAAGCCTGTGGGCTCCCGAACGCCTCACCGCCGCCTGCGTCCCCTTCCCGCCCACCGCTTGGTCCCGGCCGGTCCTGCGGCGGTGGGGTCGCTCCGTTTCCTCACCGCCGCAGGGCCACCGATCTCACGGCTGGACGGCGCGGTAGGTGAAGAGGCCACCGGGCTGGAGGCTGGCGAAGAGGTCAAGGAGGGGAGCCGCGGAGTCGGCGACCGCGACGATGCGGGCCATGGTTCCGCCGGGGGTTCCCTGCTGCCAACGGGGGCGGTCGCCGACGGCGTACGGGAGCTCCGCCTCTGCGACACCAGGAAGTACGAGGAGGGCCTCGACGGTCGGGGCGGCGGTGAGGACGGTGTCGTGGTGCGGGGCCTGGGGCAGGAGGAAGGCCGTGCTGCGCGTGGGCGGAGAGAAGTCGGGAAGCTCTCCGCCGGTGGCGATGGCGGCGCAGGCCAGCACCGAGTCGAAGGAGCAGCAGTGGTGGAGCATCTCGGTGACCCCGCCGCCGATGCGGCTGTTGACCTCGATGACCCGGGGACCCTCCCGGGTGAACATGATCTCGGTGTGGACGCCGGAGTCGGTGATGCCCAGGGCACGGATCGCCTGGGACGCGCAGTCCAGCAGCGGGGCGAGGACGGTGTCCGGCAGCACCGAGGGCATGATGCCGCCGTTCTCCCGGAAGCCGGGGGAGAGCGGGAACTTGTCGGTGACCGCCAGGTGCCGGACCGTGCCGCGCCGGACGAGTGACTCGACGCTCGCGTAGGTGCCGTAGCAGGGGTCGTTGTGCGGGCCGATGCCGACCAGGAACTCCTCCAGGACGAAGTCCGGTACGGGGCCACCGCGGGGGTCGGCGGCGTAGTCGGCGCAGGCGGCGGACCAGAGTTCGGCCAGGTCGGTCGTGCTGTCCACCTGGAAGGTCGCCAGGCTTCCGACGCCGGCCTTGGGCTTGAGAACCGCGGGTAGGCCCACGGTCCGGGCGGCGGCGCGGAGTTCGTCGAGGTCGCGGACGGACGCGAAGCGCGGGGTGGGAATGCCCGCCTCGGCCAGCAGCCGGCGCTGCTCGTGCTTGTTGCGGATGGCCGCGAGCGACCTCGGCGCGTTGGCCGGCAGCCCGAGGCGGGCGGCCGCGGTGTGCACCGGTTCGAGGGCCATTTCACCGAAGCCGAGGATGCCGACGGGCTGCCAGGCCTTCGCGACGTCGGTCAGTTCGTCGGCCGCCGTGTCCTGGCCCAGCACGGTCGCATGGGTGCACCACTCGTCGAACAGGGCGGCGCGGGCGCGGTTCAGGTCGGGGTCGGGACCCGGGATCCAGAGGATGTGCAGCGCGTAGGCCGAGCACAGCCGGGGGAGGTACCAAGCGGGCCGGGGGCCCGTCGGCACGTCGAGCAGGAGGAGCCGGGGCAGGGGAACGGTCGACACGGGCGCCGCCTTCGGTCGCGGTCAACGGGGGGAGTCGGACGCCGGTCCTGGCGCCGGTGGAACGGGTTCCGTCAGCAGGGCGCCGAGGTCGGCCGGGTGCACGTCGCCGGGATGCCGAGCCACCGGGCCGACGCCGACCGGAGCGACGGCGGGTGGTCCCGGCGGCTCGACTCTCGCAGACCAGCTCCGTCCCTGGCAGCACGGTCTGGTCGTCGTGATCACGAATGTCGCAAACAGGAGACCCGTGCCCTCCGGGGGCAGCGCCACGGGCGTGCGCCGTCGTCTTTACGCCTGGCGCAAGTCCGCCGGTGCCCGGCCCGCCGATCCCCTTCCCCCGCCTGCACAATGAGCTGCGTCGTCACGGTCCGTGTCGGCCCGTCGCACTGTGCGGACGGGGTGGGAAGCATGACGGAGGGGGTGGACCCATGCTGTCCGGGAAGAGCCCGGCCGTTGAGCCGGGGCAGCCGTCGGCGTCGCAGTTCGCGGTCTTCTTCGGCGGCCAGGTGTTCTCGCTCCTGGGTGACGGCCTGGCGTTCCTCGCCGTGCCCCTCGTCGTCCTCGAGCTGAGCGGGGACCCGTTCGCCGCGGCTCTGGCCGCCGCGCCGCGGACCGTCGGCTACCTGCTGGTGGGCCTGTTCGCGGGCGCGTTGGTCGACCGGCTCAACCCCCGGGCGACCATGTTGGCGACGGACGCCGTCCGCTTCTCGGCGTTCCTGACGCTGGCACTGCTCGCGAGCACGGGGAACCTGCGGGTCTGGATGGCCCTGGTGCTGGCGTTTCTGGCCTCGGGGGCCGGCGTCTTCTTCGAGACGGCCCTGACGGTGGCGGTCCGCGACCTGGTCCAGGGCCGACGGCTGGTGCGCGCCAACTCCTGGCTGGAGGCGACGAACCAGGCCTCGCTCGTGGTGGGCCCCGGCCTGTTCGGCGCGCTCAGCGCCCTCTTCGGGCTGAACACGGCTCTGTTCGGCAACGCGGCCACCTACCTGCTGTCGCTGGCGACGATCTTCACGATCGGACGGTTCGGCGGGACGCCCGCCCGGGCCGGGACGACGACCCGGGGCGCGCTCCGCAGGCTCCGCGCGGACGTGGCCGACGGCCTGCGCTTCCTGCGGGACACCCGGCTGATCCTGCTGCTGACCGGCCTCCAGGCCACCGCCAACCTGTTCATCGCCGTGGAGACACTGACCCCGTTCTACCTACGGAACCAGCTCGGTTTCGGAGATTCGGCCCTGGGCGTGGTGGTCGGCCTGGGCGGCCTGGGCGGCGTGCTGGGTGCGGCGGGCGCATCCCGGCTGGCCACGCCCGGGCGGCGGCTCGCCGTGGTGGCCCTGAGCGCGGGCTGCCTGGGGGTGGCTCTCGCCCTGATGGGGCTGGTCGACAGCCTCGCCCCGTTGGCCGCGCTCAACCTGTTGGTCAGCGGTTCCGCGGTGCTGGCCGTCGTGGTGATCCGCAGCGTTCGGCAGGAGTTGGTGCCGCGGGAGGTCCTCGGCCGGGTGACTGCCACCGCCCGGATGGCCGCGCTCGCCGCGAGCCCGCTCGGAGCGATGGCCGCCGGGTTCCTGACCGGGCTGAACCACTCCGATCCGCGGCCGGTGTTCGTCGGGTTCGGCCTGCTCGCCACGGTCACGGCGGCGTTCGTCTGGTTCGCCGGGCTGCGTGATCACGCCCCGGGCGGCGCGCGGGCTCAGGCACCGGACACCGTGTGACCGGTGCGGTCGGCCCGCTCCGGTTACGGGCACGTCGACGCGTCCACGTGCCGATGTGCCGACCTGTCCCGCATCGCCCCGGCGGGTCACCAAGTCGTCAAGTCAACGAGTCAACGGAGGGAAGAGAACGTCATGACGCATCTGTTGGTGATCAGCGTGGGCACTGAGGTGTACCGCCGGTACATCCTGGAGGACCTGCGTGCGGCGGGAATCCGGGTGACCGCGGTGCAGGCCGCGCCCCAGCGGCCGTGGGCCGCCCCGCTCGTCGACGTCACGTACGAGGTGGACCTGCGGGATCGGACCCAGGTGGTGGGACTGACGGAGAAGCTGCACGCCGCGGAGCCCTTCGACGGGGTCCTGACCTACGACGAGGCGCACGTCGAGCTCGCGGCGGAGGTGGCGCATGCGCTGGGCCTGCCCGGGCTGTCGCGGGAGGCGGCGGCCAGGAGCCGGGACAAGCGGCTGATGCGGGAGGCGTTCCGGGTGGCCGGCGTCCCTTCGGCCCAGAGCGTTCTCGCCATGACGGCGGACCGGGCGGCCGAGGCCGCCGAGCTCATCGGCTACCCGGTCGTCCTCAAGCCCCGCAACCTCGGGGGCAGTTACGGGGTCGTCCGGGTCGACGACGAGGAGCGGCTCCGCGAGCTGTTCCAGGTGGCGGTCGGTGCTCGGATCGACCGGATCGACACCGTCCCCGGAGTCCTGGTGGAGGAGTACCTGGAGGGCCCGGAACTCAGTGTGGAGTCCGTCGTCCAGGACGGGCAGGTCCACATCTGCGGGTTGACCGAGAAGGAGGTGGGGTTCGCCCCCTACTTCGAGGAGCTCGGCCACGTCTGCCGGAAGCCGTCGACGTACCCGGGGTACGCGGAGATCGAGCGGGTCGTGGTGGCGGCCCACCACGCGCTGGGGATCACCTACGGGGCGACGCACTCGGAGTTGCGGATCACGGCGCGGGGGCCCCGCATGATCGAGACGGCGGCCCGGCTGGGCGGGGAGAAGATCCCGTACGCGACCCGGCTGGCCACCGGGGTGGACCAGGTGGCGCTCACGGTGGCCGCGCTGACCGGGGGGCGGGTCGAAGTGCGCCCTGAGCGCGAACTGTTCGCCGGCGTCCGCATGGTCTACCCGTCGCACGACGGGCGGGTCCGCACCCTGGGGCACCGGGCAGGCGCGGAGGAGCTGTGGCACGAGCTGGTCTGGCACGCGACGCCCGGGCAGGACATGGCGCTGCCGCCCCGGGGGTTCATGACGAGGCTCGGCCACATCGTCGTCGTCGAGTCCTCCAACGAGGCCCTGACCGCGCGCCTGCGGGACTCCGTCGCGGCCCTGACGATTGAGCTGGATCCTCTGCCGGCGCAGTCCGCCTGATCCGGCGGTCGGCCGAAGTCCCCGGCGCCGAACGCGGGTGCCCCGTTTCCGGATTGCGTCAGTCGTGATTGTGACGCCCGATCATCCTGTCCGGGGCCGACGGGGCGTGGGAAGCTGAAACCGGTCGCACTCGGTCGCGGATGCGACCGGGCTCCGGCCGCGCGCCACCGGTCTTCCCCTATCCGGTTCGAGCTGCGAGGTCCGCCGGTGCCGTAAGCGCCGGAAGGCGCCGATCGTGCCGAGCCCGGTGAAAGCGCCGAACGTGCCGAGCCCGGCGAAAGCGCCGAACGTGCCGAGCCCGGCGAAAGCGCCGAACGTGCCGAACATCCCGATGGGCCGAGGCGGCCGGATGTCACCGCCCACCATTCTTCTCCGACCATTCCCGACCCGAGAGGGAGAACCATGCCAACTTCGGTTCTACGACTTGAGCTGACCGATTCCGAGGCGCTGCAGGTCCGGAAGCTGCTCGACGATGTCCTGCTCGATCCCCGGATCCTCGATCAGCACTACTTCCTCGAACAGGCACACGTCATCGCGCACGAACTGCCCCGCCGCATCCGGGAGACGTTCTACTCCTTCAAGCGCAACGAGCGGGAGGTCGCACTCCACATGGTGGGCTCCCCGGCCACGCGGGGCGCCCTCAGTCCCACGCCGACCCGCTACGTGGAGACCGAGCCCGGCTACGAGATCAACGAGAGCCAGGTTCTGCACGGGCTCTACGGAAGCCTGCTCGGGGAGCCGATCGGGTACGTCTCGCAGCGCGCGGGCAGCCTCTTCAACTCGATCATCCCGATCCCGGGCCTGGCCGGCGTCGCGAATTCCAGCTCCGGTTCCAACCACGACTTCGGCTTCCACATCGAGGACGCCTTCCACCCGACCCGGCCCGACTTCCTCGGTCTGGTCTGCCTGCGGAACGACGAGGGCGCGGGTACGACCCTGTCGAGCATCGAGGGCATCGACACGCTGACCCCGCAGGAGTGGGAGGTCCTCTGGGAGCCGCGGTTCCGGATCGGCCACAACCCCATCCACGAGACCTCGGGCGTGATCGACGAGGAGCAGCAGTCCATCTTCTTCGGGAACCGCGAGAACCCGTACTTCCGGGTGAACTTCGCCGCCCTGCGGATCGACGAGTTGACCGGGATCGAGCGGACCGCGTTGGAGAAGCTCCACGAGTTCCTGCAGCGGAACAAGGTGACCCTGGTCCTGCGGGGCGGCGAGTTCGTCTACGTGGACAACTACCGCTGCGCGCACGCCCGTGACGCCTACACGCCGCTGCCCGAGGGCCGTTCGCGGTGGCTGTCGCGGCTCTGCGTGACCAACGACCTGCGCAAGTCCAGCATGCTGCGCGCGGACACGATGAGCCGCGCCATCGCGGCCTGAGAACCATGCCGCGGGTCCTGTCGGCCCGACCGGGCCGACAGGACCCGCAGGGCGGGACGGGACGGCCGCGCGGCGGCTGGTAGGACGTCGGACCTCGGGAGGAGGAACAGGGGTGATCGAGTTCGAGCGGGTGTCGACCGGTCCGTACGGCGGGGGGGGGGGGGGCCGGGGGGGGGGCGGGGGGGGGGCCCCCCGTGGCCTAAAAGAATACCGGGGGGGGGGGCAGGCGGGGGGGGGGGGGCGGGCGCCCGCGGCCGCCC